>CAZRNL010000133.1:0-7911 GCA_964601395.1 uncultured Silicimonas sp.
CTTGTAGGCCATGAAATGCTTGAACGTGTTGATGCCGCGCTCGGTAACGTCCTTCATCTCGTCGAAAACTTGCTCACCCCACCAGGTGACAGCCATGTGATAGGAATAATCGCAGTTTGCGCGGCCTGACTTGTTGTTCCACTGCTCCAGCGCCTGCAACGGACCCATGTCGGGCGCCGGCAGCGCGAAGTCTACGACCATGGTGGTGCCGCCCGACAGCGCGGCGCGCGTCCCGCTTTCGAAGTCGTCGGTCGAAAAGGTGCCCATGAACGGCATCTCGAGGTGTGTGTGCGGGTCGATCCCGCCCGGCATGACATAACATCCCGTGGCGTCCAGTTCTTCATCACCCTTCAGCCCCTTGCCGATCTCCGCGATGCGACCTCCCTCGATCAGGATATCGGCTTTGTACGTCAGATCGGCGGTTACGATCGTGCCGTTCTTGATGACTGTGCTCATTGCATGCTCCCCGCGTTCTGTTCTGGCCCAGAGGTATCCTGGTTCTCCGGGGGCAGATCCCCCGCCGGACTCAATCCTTGTAGTCCGGTTCTTCCTTGTCGAGTATCCGCTTCATCTCGTTGAAATGTTCGGTCTCGGCGTCCTTGTAGGTCTGCCATTCCTGCGCCACCTCCTCGGCCAGCGCGTCGGGCATGACGTTCAGTTCCTGCCCTGTCGAATAGGCCAGCAGCTGTGTCTTGGCCGCCCGTTCGAGATGATAAAGCGCGTCCCATGCCTCGGCCACGGTGGCTCCCAGCGTCGTTACCCCGTGGTTTGCCATCATCACGCTCGAATAGTTGCCGATGGCATTCGCGATCCGCTCGCCCTCGTCGCCTTCGGTCGCGATCCCTCCGAAGTTCATGTCATAGGCAAGCCGGTTGAAGAAACGGGCCGTGACCTGGTCGACAGGCTTGATCGTCGGATCCTTGAGGCAGCAAAGCGCAGTCGCATGCGGCGGATGGATGTGCAGCGCCACGCGGGCCTGCGGCAGGTTCCGGTGCAGCGCCGAGTGGATCGACCAGGCGCTCGGGTCGGGCGCGTCGGGGCGATTCATCGTCGAATGATCGTCGGCGTCGCAGAGCACCAGGTCGCTGGCCCTGACCCGGCTCCAGTGCACCCAACGCGGGTTCACCAGAAACTTGCGTCCATCCGGACTGACGGCCGCCGAAAAGTGGTTGGCAACTCCCTCGTGCCATTCTGCGCGACACGCCAGCCGTATTGCAGCCGCCAGATCGATCCGCACCGCGGTCTCGTTGGCGAAGGAAGTATCGTGCCTGGTCATTCGACTATCTCCGCCGTTTCGACCACCGCATGGAACAGAACGTCTGCTCCCGCCGTGGCCCATTCCTTCGAAATATCCTCGGCCTCGTTGTGGCTGAGGCCATCCACGCAAGGACACATCACCATAGCAGTGGGAGCAACCCTGTTGATCCAGCAGGCATCATGCCCCGCGCCGCTGACGATATCCATGTGGCTGTATCCCAGCCGCTCCGCCGCGTTCCGGACGGCCTCGACGCAGCCCGTATCGAAGGTCACTGGATCGAAGTGCCCAACCGGCTCGATTTCAATCCCAAGCCCCAGTGCAGCCGCGATCCTTGGCGCTTCCTCCTCCAGTCGCGCTTTCATCCGGTCCAGCTTGGCCTGCTCGGGCGAGCGAAAATCGATGGTGAAGACTGCCTTGCCGGGGATCACGTTGCGGCTGTTGGGATAGACATTCGCCTGCCCCACCGCACCCACCGCGTTCGGCTGATTGTCCATGGCGATGGTGTGCGCAAGCTCGGTAATCCGAGCCATGCCCAGGCCCGCGTTGACGCGCATGTTCATCGGTGTGGAGCCCGTATGCGCATCCTTCCCGGTCAGCGTCACCTGAAGCCACCAAAGGCCCTGCCCATGTGTGACCACACCGATGTCCTTGCCCTCGGCTTCCAGGATTGGGCCCTGTTCGATATGCAACTCGAAGAAGGCGTGCATGTCGCGCGCTCCGACCTTTTCGTCACCCTGCCAACCGATGCGCTCTAGTTCGTTGCCGAAGCTCTTGCCGTCAGCGTCCTTGCGGTCATAGGCCCAGTCAAGCTCATGCATGCCGGCAAAGACGCCCGCGGCCAGCATCGCCGGAGCAAAGCGCGTGCCTTCCTCGTTGGTCCAGTTCGTCACCACGATCGGATGCTTCGTCCTGATGTCCAGATCGTTCAGCGTTCGAATGATTTCCAGCCCGCCCAGAACACCCAGAACGCCGTCATACTTGCCGCCCGTGGGCTGCGTATCGAGGTGGCTGCCCACATATACCGGCAAGGCGTCCGGTTCGGTTCCCTCGCGGCGCATGAACATCGTACCCATCCGGTCGACGCCCATCGTACAGCCTGCCGCCTCGCACCATTCCTGGAAAAGTCTGCGCCCTTCGCCGTCGGCATCGGTCAGGGTCTGGCGGTTGTTTCCACCGGCGACACCGGGACCGATCCTGGCCATCTCCATCAGGCTATCCCAGAGACGGTCGCCATTGACCTTCATGTTCGCGGCTGGTGCGGCCATACCCATCTCTCCCCACCGGGATCTCTTGGCGGACCCGGCATCAAAATGTTTGACCAATTGGTCAGGATCACGCTAGCAGAGCAAGAAGGCCAGTCAAGCACGCTGACCCGCAATTGCATCTTGTGCGGGCAACTGCCCGAAACCTGGTCGAATATCCGGCGGCGTGCGAAAAATCGAACGGAGGCAAGCGGTGAATATCGAACGTCCGCGAACCCGAATTCAGAAGAAGAACCGAGGCTCGATTCTGGAGGCTGCGCTGGAAGTCTTCTCGGCCGAGGGTTTTCGCGGCGCGACACTGGACCAGATCGCGGCAGAGGCCGGGCTGTCCAAGCCCAATCTGCTTTACTACTTCGCCTCCAAGGAAGCGATCTACACAGAGCTTCTGTCGGCTCTTCTCGACACATGGCTCGATCCGCTGCGCGCGTTGGACGCGGACGGCGATCCGATCGAGGAAATCGTGGGATATGTCCTACGAAAGCTGGAAATGAGCCGCACCTACCCTCGTGAGAGCCGGCTTTTTGCGATTGAAATCGTTCAGGGAGCGCCGCGCATCCTCGACCAGATCGAAGGCCCCCTGAAATCGCTGGTTGATGAGAAGGCGGCGCTTATCGACGCCTGGCAGCAAGCGGGTCAACTGTCTCTGCTGGATCCGCATCACCTGATTTTCTCGATCTGGGCCACAACGCAGCACTACGCCGATTTCGACGGGCAGGTGCGCGGCATCCTCCGACCAGAGGGAGACGCACATCTCGATGCCGCTGCGGAGTTTCTTACCGAGTTCTACCGCCGCGCGCTTTCGCCTGGCCGCAAGTAACCCGACCTTAATCCTTTCATGTCACTGTCTTCTTCGGTGGGGGCCTTTTTTGAGGGCCACGGCATGATTCCTTCTGTTTCATCGCCAAACTTCGCGCCGAGGACGACCGCCGCTGCTCAGCCGCTGACAGGCCTGAGATCTGCACAGCCTTCGGCACCCGAAACGTTTCGCGCAAGTGCGGGCGAAAAAGCTGCAGGCAACCTTCGCGCGGAAACCGCACGCGCGGTCGAGGCGGCTGAACAGGTCGCAGTTCTTCCGCGCCTTCGGGATCAGGAAAACGCCGAACGCACGGACCGATCGCTGCAGAACACCGACGCGCCCACGGGCCCGCCGCCCGCCTTCCGCGAGAGCTTGCTGGAAAGGCAAGCGCGTACCGCGTTCGAACCGCCGGATGCGGAAGCTCCGATGCCGGAGCAAGATCCCGGGAAGGACAGTGCAACGGTCGATGACACGGCTGCCGCGCTGCCAAGTTCCGATTTCGAACAGACGCCGCCCGGCCAGACAGAGCGAGCCGAAACGCGCTTTGCCGAAACGCGCGCTCTGACACTACGAAGGGACAGCGGACAACTGGACGTGAGGACCTGAGCGGGCCAGAGCCAGCAGATTGCTGAAACGTTCGAGTTACAATCCCGATCTACTCCGCGGCCTTCACCGCCGAGGGGTTGTTGGGGTGCGTCGTCCAGTTGGCATACTCGTCACGCACGATCTTGCCGGTGCGCTTGTCGATGGCCCCTGCCTCGAGCCGCTCCATGGTGATGCAGGCCTCGACCGGACAGACATCGACGCAGAGGTTGCAGGCGACGCATTCCTCGTCGATCACCTCGAAGACCCTGCCCGGCTTCATGACGATAGCCTGGTGGGACGTGTCCTCGCAGGCGGCGAAGCACCTTCCGCACTTGATGCAGGCGTCCTGGTCAATCCTCGCCTTGGTAATGTAGTTGAGATTCAGGAACTGCCAGTCCGTCACGTTCGGAACAGCGCGACCCGACACCTCGGCGACGGACGCATAGCCCTTCTCGTCCATCCAGCCCGAAAGTCCTGCCGTCAGTTCCTTGATGATGCCGAAGCCATAGACCATGGCCGCCGTGCAGACCTGCACATTGCCCGCGCCAAGCGCCAGGAACTCGGCGGCATCGCGCCAGGTTGTCACGCCACCGATGCCACTGATCGGAAGGCCGGCCATTTGCGTATCGCGTGCGATTTCCGCGACCATGTTCAAGGCGATGGGCTTGACCGCCGGTCCACAATAGCCGCCATGCGATCCCTTGCCGTCGATCGAGGGCTCGGGCGACATCGTGTCCAGGTTTACGGACGTGATGGAAGACACTGTATTGATAAGAGAAACCCCGTCCGCACCCCCCGCATGAGCGGCCCGCGCCGGATAGCGGATATCGGTGATGTTGGGCGTCAGTTTCACCAGAACGGGCAAGTGGGTATTGGCCTTGCACCATTCGGTGACCATCTGGATGTACTCGGGCACCTGCCCCACGGCGGCGCCCATGCCACGCTCGCTCATCCCGTGAGGGCACCCGAAGTTCAACTCGATGCCGTCCGCACCGGTGTCTTCGACCTTGGGCAGGATCTCTTTCCAGGCCCATTCCTCGCAAGGCACCATGAGGCTGACAATCATTGCGCGGTCGGGATAGTCCTTCTTAACGCGCCTGATCTCGTCCAGATTGGTCTGAAGCGGGCGGTCGGTGATCAACTCGATGTTGTTGATCCCCAGCACGCGCCGGTCGGCGCCATAGATCACACCATAGCGAGGGCCGTTGACGTTCACGATGTGCGGATCGAGGCCAAGCGTCTTCCAGACCACCCCGCCCCAGCCCGCCTCGAAGGCGCGCCGGACGTTGTATTCCTTGTCCGTCGGAGGAGCCGAGGCCAGCCAGAAGGGGTTCGGGGATTTGATCCCGGCGAAATTTGTCGAAAGGTCTGCGATGTCGGCCTCCTCAGCCCATCAGGCTTGCATGAATGTCCTCGGCCGCATCCCGGCCCTCGGCTACCGCGGTCACGGTCAGATCATCACCCCCGGAAGCGCAATCGCCACCGGCCCAGACCGACGCCATCGACGTACGGCCCGCACCTGTTACCGAGATCTTGCCGCCTTCCACCGTCAGGGCGTCCGGCACACCGTCCAGCCTTTGACCAATCGCTCGGAAGACCTGATCGGCGGCGATACGGAATGTCTCGCCTGTCGGTTCAAGGCCATTCGCGCCGTCGCGGGTGTACTCGAATTCCACTTCCTGCACAGATCCGTTGCCGTGCACCGCTATTGGCTGGGCGTTGAACAGGATGCGCACGCCCTTCGAAGTGGCAAGGTCTTGTTCGTAACGGCTGGCGGACATCTTGTCCTGTCCGCGGCGATAAGCGATCGTCACCTCCTCGGCCCCAAGCAGACGCGACTGAACCGCGGCATCGACGGCGGTCATTCCGCCACCGATGACGACAACCCGCCGACCAACGGGCAGGGCGGACAAGTCCTTCGATTGCCTCAGGTCCGAGATGAAGGACACGGCGTCGCCGACATTTGTCTTGTCTTCGCCCGCGGCACGCAGCGCATTCACACCCTGCAGGCCGATGCCGAGGAAAACGGCGTCGAAGTCACCAGTCAGACCGTCGAGGTTCAGATCACGGCCCAGAGCCTTGCCGTGCACAGTCTCGATACCGCCGATCCGCATGAGCCACTCGACTTCGGCCTGGGCAAATCCCCCCACGGTCTTGTAGCTGGCGATACCGTACTCGTTCAGCCCACCCGGCTTCGGGCGGGCATCGAAGAGAGTGACATCGTGACCTTTCAGCGCGAGGCGATGCGCGCAGGAAAGACCCGCAGGTCCGGCCCCCACGACAGCGACGCGCTTTCCCGTGGGCTCGGCCCGGGTGAAGGGATGCGCACCCGAGGCCATCAGAGTGTCGGTGGCATAGCGCTGCAACCGACCAATCTCGACGGGCTTGCCTTCGGCTGCCTCGCGTACACAGGCTTCTTCGCAGAGAGTTTCGGTCGGACAGACGCGGGCACACATGCCGCCCAGAATGTTCTGATCCAGAATGGTCTTCGCCGCCCCCTCCGGGCTGCCTGCCTGGATTTGCCGAATGAACAAAGGGATGTCGATAGAGGTGGGACAAGCTGTGATGCAGGGCGCATCGTAGCAGAAATAGCAGCGATCGGCAGCGACCAAGGCCTCGTGGTTGTCATAGGGTTCATGCAGATCGCTGAAATTCTCGGACAGGGCCTCAGGCGACAGGCGGCGGGCGACCACACCGGGCGTGCGCGGCGAATTGGACATGGACGTCTCCCTGATCTGGTTGAATTCAGACTGCCACAGTCAAAAATTTTATCAACTGGTAAATTTTCAGCAGATTTGAATCTCACCCACAGACGCTTTCCCTTCCATCAAGGCTTGCGTATAAGCGCTGCACACAGGACGCTGGTGCCAAGCCGGGAGGAGAAGGGGCAAGAATGTCAAAAAGATCACACGACGAAGATGTGGAATTCATTCGCGCGCTGGCCGAGCTTCTGAGCGAGAACGATCTGTCCGAACTTCAGGTCAAGCGCGACTACCCCGAGGATGGCAGTCTGAACGTTCGCGTCAGCAGGATGAGTTCGGTCTCGGCCTATTCGCTTCCCGCAGCACCGGTCGCGGCACCCGCCCCCGTCGCCGCGCCCGCGCCAGCAGCAGCCAGCGCAGCGGCCGGCGACAACTCCGATCCCGCCTCGCTTCCCGGTGCCGTCACCTCGCCGATGGTCGGCACGGCCTATCTGGCGGCCGAGCCCGGCGCGGATTTTTTCGTCAAGGTCGGTGACACGGTCAACGAGGGGCAGACCCTTCTGATCGTCGAGGCGATGAAGACGATGAACCAGATACCATCGCCCCGAAGCGGTACCGTCAAGCGCATCCTGATCGAGGACGGTGCGCCAGTGGAGTTCGGCGCACCCCTTATGATCGTCGAGTGATGACGCTCATGTTCGACAAAATCCTGATCGCCAACCGTGGCGAAATTGCCCTTCGCGTGATCCGTGCCTGCCGGGAGATGGGAATAAAGTCGGTGGCCGTTCATTCGACTGCGGATGCGGACGCGATGCATGTGCGGATGGCGGACGAAAGCGTCTGCATCGGTCCGCCGCCCGGTTCGCAATCCTACCTGTCTGTGCCGGCGATAATCTCGGCCTGCGAGATCACCGGCGCACAGGCGATTCATCCGGGATATGGCTTCCTGTCCGAGAACGCCGCGTTCGTACAGGTCGTCGAAGACCACCAAATCACCTTCATTGGCCCTTCGGCGGCTCACATCCGCATCATGGGCGACAAGATTACCGCCAAGGAAACCGCGAGAACGCTGGGAATTCCCGTCGTTCCGGGCTCTGACGGAGGTGTGGCGACGCTGGACGAAGCCAGGGCCATTGGCGAGGAGTTCGGTTACCCGGTGATCGTCAAGGCGACGGCGGGCGGCGGTGGGCGCGGCATGAAACTGGCCAAGACAGCCGCCGACATGGAAAACGCGTTCCGCACAGCCCGCTCGGAATCGAAGGCGGCATTCGGCAATGACGAGGTCTATATCGAGAAGTATCTCGAGAA
>CAZRNL010000134.1:0-7905 GCA_964601395.1 uncultured Silicimonas sp.
CCTCCCTCCAACTGCAGAGAGGGCAAAGGTGGACGACTTTTAGGCCGCCCGCAGCAGGCCTACCCCGCCGCTACCGTGGCCGACTTTCTCACCGCCGTTCTCACCTGTCGACCAGATCGTGTTGCAATAACGTCAACCAATGCGGCGCGACAACTTTCGCCGCGGTCTTTGCGACGTCATCGTCTAGGTCCCGCTGGCGCTTTCGGCCACACGCAAACGCGAGCGACCCTTCGCCGACAGAGCCGCCGTTCAAGAGAGTTCGACCTATAGGGTTTCGGAAGGAGTGAGGTTGTCAGGCGCCGCTTATGTTCGTGCTGGGCGAAGCATCGGAAAACGGGGCGGCGCGGAGCCAACGCGAACCTCAGCCACCTGTCTAAAGCCAAAACGCCTGTAAAGCGATGTGTTCGCGATATTCGTCGATTCCAGATAGGCAGGCAATCCATCGCGATCGACGAAAGTCAGACTATGCTCCATGAGCTTTGCGCCAAGTCCGCGTCCTCGGTATGCAGGATCCACCGCAATCAGACCAAGATACCAGTGGGGCTCACTTGGACAGTGGGCGGCGCTTTGAGAGATCAGTGCTGGGAATTCAGGAGGGAAACCGCGGCCTGAGACATTCGAGGTGGATTCTGCCTGAACATTCTCTTCAGACGGGTCAATCTTTGCGCCAGGTGGAAGCCAAACTGCGGCCCCAGCGAAATCACCAATTACAAAGATCGTGCCTGCATCAAAAGCCTTGGAATATACGTGCCCAAGGTACTTTCTGTTTTCATCCATGTAGTCCAGTGAATTTGGCGTCAACCAACGAACGAACGGGTCGACAGTGAATGAGACAGACACCAATGCGCCAAGGTGCTCCTCGTCTTTCCAACCCCCTCCTCTAATAGTCATCTCTTCCAAAGTTTCCTCCGACGATTGATCCCTGATCATGTTATCGGTGGCCACCAAAACACAAGCGTCTGAAGTGAAATCCAATTACCCAAATGGGCTCGAAGCTGTCGCTCTTTGCGGAAAGCTGCAATGACCGCGACGGGCATTGAAATAGTCTTCGGCATGTCACGTTCGCATTGTGGTCAAGAGGTTCCGCACGTTCGACACCTGCCACCGTCCGCCACGCCGGGTCATCATGCCTCGGTCTCTCGACCCCGGTGAAGCGCGCCAGCACGTCGGCCCCCTCTCGAGGCGGCGAAGTCGTCGATTGCCTTACGCTGCGCTTCAAGCCCGAGCTCCGATCTGCCTTGCCTGGCGGTCGAAACCCGCTCTCAAGCCACGAACTTCTGCAATAGGGCAATCTCTCTGACCATGTACACACACCTGCCTGACGTTGGTTGCGCAGGTCTGTACGTCGCTCTGAAGCGCCGGTGTGCGTATGGCCGCGCGTCTCTGATTCATCCTCCAGAGAATACCAGCTTAGAGACCGGTGACGATAGGTTGGACTCCCTTTCGGACGGCTCCCGCCCCGAGCGGCTCGCCGTCAGGTGCGGATCAGATCGCGCAACATGTCCTGGATCAGGCCGACCCGAGATAATGCCTCTTTCAGGCGCTCATGATCGCGTCGGTCGAGGCTTGCGAGATGGACCCTATTGCCGGGTCGCAGGCCACCGGCAATGTCCTGGATCTGCTGGGCGAGGATCAGTTCAAGGATCAGTTCATGGGCCTCGATGATCAGGTCAGAGTCGGTCTGCGCTCGGCCCGCAGCTGACACGGCGCCTCGCAGCCGATCCGGAGTACTCAACGCCTCGATTCCATGCCGAAGCGCCACCGCGCGCGCGCCCGCAACAATCGGCAGAAGTCCTCCAGCTTTCAGATCCACGCGTCCCGTGTCGTCTTTCTTGATGCGACCGAACATTCCCAGGGGCGCAGAGAACGCCCCCGCGGCCTCACCCAGGGCGCGCACCAGCGCGAAGGCGTCAAGGGCTGTGCGGGTCGCAGCGTGTCGCAACTCTTCGGCCAGCCGCGCGCCTTCGTTGCCGGCAACGTGGACCGGGACGAAATCGTAGAAGATATCCACGTTCAACATGTTTTCCGGCACCGGGTGCGAGGCCCAATCGACAAGCTGTTCACGCCATTCTGCGCCGGTGCGTCGCCACGCCCGGTTGCGCGCCATGACACCGCCTTTGCAGAAAGGGATGCCCGCATCGTCGAGAATCTCGTTGAAGCGGCAGGCGAAGCGGACGAACCAGTCATTCTCCTCGTTCAGATCGCCTGTGTAGTTGTCGGCCACGACAAGCGCATTGTCCTGGTCGGGGGCCAGTAGGCTTTCGCCACGCCCACCCGATCCCAGAACAAGGATCGCGTAGGCGGTCGGGGCCGGACCCAGTGACTGCATTTCGGCTTCGGCCAGTTCGGCGGCGCGGGCGGTCATCGCCCGTCCTTCAGCGGCAATGACCGCAGCGACGTCACGTGCCGAGAGTCCGTCCGCCAGAAGGCCGCCGGCCAGCCGGTGGAGGGCGGCCTGAACTTTCGCGAGATCGGCGGCGGAAGCGGCGCACGCTATTTCGTCGCCCACGGTCAACAAGGCAAGCGCACGCTCGCGCAGAAGAGTGCGAAGTGTGAAAACCCCGGCCAGACTGCCGTCAGAGGCACTGACGCCCAGATAACGCAGGTTTCGTCGCGCCATGAGGCCGAGGGCGCGGTAGAGGTAGGTGTCGGAAGGCATCGTGATGACTGGATAAGTGGCCAGATCTTCCACCGCCAAATTGGCGGCCTTGCTCCCCTGGCGAGCAAGGGCTCGCAGCAGATCCCGCTCGGTCAGGATGCCGTTGGGCCCGCCTGCGACGCGCGGCTCGAGGAACAAGCAGCCAAAACCGCGGTCATCCATCAAATTGGCCGCGTCGCGCAGAGGCGTGTCGGCGGATGTGGTTACCACGGGAGCAGACATCACGTCGGCCAGCCGGTAACGGTAGAGGAAGCTGTCGACGGCCTTCTGATGACTTGCGCGCAGCATGTCATGCTGCAGGTCCGGACGGTCGCCCGGACGGTCGAACCATCCCGCCTGATCCTGACGGTTGATCAGGTCGATGGCGCGACGCTGCGTGGTCTCGGCCTCACCAAGGGTCCGTACGCCAGCGGCGGCGAGACGTGACAAGAGCGCGGTGTAAATGCCCGCCGTGGTTTGCACATCGCCCATTGCGGTGTGCCGGCCGATTACCGGGACGGCAAGCGTCATCGCCATACTGTCGAGCGACGTGTCCACAAGACTGCGATCGAGTCCGGCCATCAGCCAGGCCACGTCGAGCACCGGCGGTTCGCGCCAGACAAGGCCCGCGCGTTTTGCCTCCGCGCGCAGAATTGCCAGATCGTAGTGGATCGAATGGCCGACCAGGATCCGGTCGCCGATGTAAGCGGCCAGATCGGGCAGGACGACGCCAATCCCGGACCGGTTGGCCACGTCGCGATCGAGCAGTCCATGTACCCGGGAACTATCAGGAGGGATCGGAATGCCGGGGTTCACAAGAATGTCGAACCCGGCACCTTCCTCTGCTTCCGCTCCGGTCAGCCGCAGCGCCGCGATCTGAACGATCCGTGCGGTCGCCACGTCGAGCCCGGTAGTCTCGGTATCCAGTACCACTACCTCCAGCGCCGACAGCGGCGTGGCGGGAGGCGCCCGCACGATGTCAGTCTCCGGCAGCGCAGCGCCGCGACAACTCCGCGGCGAAGGCGGGGTAATCGAGTCTCTGGCGCATTCGGGTCTGATAGTCGATGAAGCGCATGGCGGTGTTGTTCGTTACCATCTCGCGATCGGCTTCTCGCACATCAGGTTCGATCGGGGCATGGGCCAGCAGACGGTCGGCGGTGGCCGAGGCGATCCGGTCGGGCGGACGCGGCGGCGTGGAAAGAAACTGCGGCATGCGTACTTCGAATTCTTCGATCAGGTCGGACCACCCATCCAATGCACGGTGCTCGGGCACAGGTTCGGCTGCCAAGACATCAAGGTAGAGCCTGCGCAGCCCGCGAATCCGGGACTCGAGATCTGTCGGCAGACTGTCCCGCAGATCGGATTCGAGAATCAGGATCAGGTCCTGAACGGCCACGCCGAAGCCCTCCCACTTGCAGATCGTCAACGCGAAGCCAAAATCGTCGTCTGAGAAAAGCCTTGGCCCCGCCAGAAGCGTTCGCGCACGCAGATAGGAATAGCTGGCCCCCTGAGACAGAAAAGCGCCGCCAGACCTCAACACTTCAACCGCGTGAGACCACTCTCCGCTCCGTCTCGGCGCACGGAATGTACCCAGCAGGTCAAGAACCATAGAATCTGCCTCCCGCGACAGCGAATTCGCTGCAGCAACCGGCAGCACTAAAAATCATGAAAATTTTCATTTTATTCACAACAGTACATTTGACAGAAACATTCGGTTAGGCAAGAGTTGCGCACGCGCAATTTTCGTTCCCTTCGTAGAAGGTCGGGCCGAAAAAAATTCGGGATACACCGAAAGCGCACGGACGGGAACAGGGAGGGGACATTGATGCTTCGCAACTCGAGCCCTTTCCGCATTGACGGGAGGGTGATCCTTGACGGACAAACTGACGCCTGAACAAGCGGTGGCTCACTGGACGAAGACGCGAAACCTGATGTGGGTGACGCTCGCCGTCTGGGCATTCTTCAGCTTCATCATACATTTCGCAGTCACGGCGCTGAACGGCATCGTGATCGGTGGCTTCCCAATGGGCTTCTACATGGCCGCTCAAGGGTCGCTAGTCATATTCGTCGTGCTGATCTTCTGGTTCGCGAACCGGCAGAACGCCATCGACGAAGAATTCGGCGTGGCCGAGGACTGAGGGAGCATCCAGTATGGCACTATCCATGAAGGGTGATTTCACCCAGAACCTCGGGAAGATCTACGGCATCTACGTAGGCGGTTTCGCCGCATTCGTAGTGCTGATGATCATCCTGTCTTCGGCCGGTGTTCCCGACCGATTTATCTTGTGGTCCTATATGGCCGCCACGATCGGCATCTACGCCTTCATCGGGATCCTGTCCCGCACGGCGCAGGTGTCGGAATACTATGTTGCCGGCCGGTCGGTTCCGGCCGTCTACAACGGCATGGCCACGGGCGCCGACTGGATGTCCGGGGCGTCTTTCGTCGGCATGGCGGGCACGCTGTTCGTTCTGGGCTATGACGGTCTTGCGTTTGTGCTGGGCTGGACGGGCGGTTATGTGCTGGTGGCGGTGCTCCTCGCGCCCTATCTGCGCAAGTTCGGTGCCTATACGGTTCCCGATTTCCTAGGCAGTCGCTATGGCGGGAATTCGGCGCGCCTTGCCGGTATCATTGTTCTGTTCGCCTGTTCGTTCACCTACATCACCGCGCAGGTCTATGCCTCCGGCATCATCGCCTCGCAGTTTCTCGGAATCCCGTTCGAGTGGGCGGTTTTCGCAGGACTTGCAGGTATTCTCGTTTGCTCGATGCTGGGCGGCATGAAGGCGGTGACCTGGACGCAGGTCGCGCAATACATCGTGCTTATCGTGGCCTACCTGCTGCCGGCCATCTGGATGTCGACGGTTCTGACCGGCGTCCCGATCCCGCAGCTGACCTACGGATCCGCATTGAGCAAGATTGCGGAGTACGAAACCCTGCTGGAAGTCGCGCGTACCCACGTGGCGCCGTTCCAGACCTATCGTCCGGTGGACTTCTTCGCGCTGATCTTCTGCCTGATGGTCGGCACGGCGTCGCTGCCGCACATACTGATGCGCTTCTTCACCACCCCCACGGTGCGTGAGGCGCGCAAGTCGGTAGGCTGGTCGCTGTTCTTCATCTTCCTGCTTTACTTCACGGCGCCGGCCTATGCGGCGTTCTCGAAGATGAACCTGATGCAGATCTTCGCCGAGTCCGACGGCCTGCAACTCGCCTTCACAGCAGTCCCGCAATGGATGCTCGATTGGGGTGCGATCCAGGGTCACCAGTTGGTGACGATCTGCGGCGCGGACGCAAAGTCACTGCAGATCATCATAGATGCCTGTACAGCCAAGGGTTTCACCGAATCGTTCCCCTATAGCGAGTTGCGGCTCAACAACGACATGATCGTTCTTTCGACACCGTCGATTGCCGGCATGCCGATCTGGGTCGTGGGTCTTGTGGGCGCGGGCGGTTTCGCCGCCGCGTTGTCCACGGCGGATGGTCTGCTTCTGGCCATCGCCAACGCGCTTAGCCACGACGTCTACTACAGAATGATCAACCCGAAAGCAGACTCCAAGCGGCGCCTGATGATCGCAAAGATCCTTCTTGTCGTAGTGGCGCTGGCAGCGGCGTTCCTGGCACGGACCAAACCCTCGGATATCCTTTCGATGGTGGCCTGGGCTTTCTCCATCGCCGGGGCGGGTCTCTTCGCGCCGCTGGTGCTTGGAGTTTGGTGGAAGCGCACGACAAACCTGGGGGCCATACTCGGAATGCTCGCGGGCTTCGTCATGACGATGTACTACCTCATCGGCAACGTCTACGGCTTCGACTTGCAGAAAGGTACCGGCGACGAGTTCACCTGGTTCGGAATCGCGGCCATCTCGTCGGGCATCTTCGGTGTTCCGGTGGCATTCCTTGTGACCTACGTGGTCTCGATGGTGACGCCGGCGCCAAGTCAGGAAATGCAGGACTTCGTCGATCGATTGCGTTTGCCGAAAGGCGGACAGATGATCGAGCAGACCCACTGACGACCGCCTGTCAATGTCATCGCGCAGGGCCTTCGGGCCCTGCGTTTTTTGTCGGAGGACCGACCCGTGAACGCTTCGCCCGCCTTTGGCCTGATCATCATCGCCGCGACATATGCGATGGCCGTGCTGACCTTTCTGCTCGGCGGCCTGCCGGCCGAGGCGGCCGTCTATCTTGGCGGTACCTACGCTCTGACTGCGCTGACCTCGTTCCTGCTGGCGCGCGGTATCCTGGAGTTCTTTGTCTCGTTCGACCGTGACGCAACATTTTTCGTTGCCATGCGCCGTCTCACCGATCCCCTGTTGGCCGTTGTGGCCCCTATCACGCCGGGTTTTCTTGTGCCCTTCGCGGCATCTCTCTACGCGGCGTTCCTGTATTTCTTCCTCAAGCTCTTCCTGTTCGGCGATGCCTTCCTCGGCCTGCCACCGTTGTTCATCGTGGTCTTCCTGATGGCGATGTCGATATTGTGAAACTGGCCGACGCGGTGCTTCACGCTATCCTGTCAGATGTTGAAGGCGATAAATACCATGGACCGGATCACGCAACTTGCCAGATTGTCGGTACTTCGGGCCTCTGGGTTCGCGGGCATCGCCATCCTGATGGTTACAATGGGGTCACTGCACGATCCGTCGGCGGCCTTGCGTTACGCGGCCGCCTGCGTCTTGGTCCTGTCCGCAAGCATGGGGATCTACGGATGTCGCTATGATCGGCGGCAAAGGATTGAAGAAACCGAAGTCTGGATCATGCTGCGAGGAGAGGAGCGCCCGGAAAAGACCGTGGCCCGGCGTTTGATCGTGACTGCGATGCGGGAACAGCTTCTTGAGAAATCTCTGATCTGGGCGTACCTTGCATTGCTTCTGCTCGTACTCTCGGTCCTGATCGGATTTGGCTGATTTCGTTGCTGGTTTCGTGTTCTGAGGCAACGTATCGACCTGATCGTGTCGCTTACAGGATCATCGGCCCTGGCGCATGTACCGCTCGGTTGGGGGCTGGGGCCGATGTTCGCCACCGCCGCCGCATCGATCGTCGGGCTGCCGCCAATCGCACCGTTGGCGAGCGTTAGCTTCCGGGACAAAACGGCGGTTGATGGAGGCTCGCTGCCTCACCCCCCTGCCCCGCAACTCTGCAACGATGGCGCGCCGGGAACCATGGTCCGCCGCTTCACGGCCTCGAAGGCACCGTAAGCTTCCGGCTCGAGACTATCGTCGACTGCGGGTCGAAGACCGAACGTGGCGGTGGCGAGTGAACCCTCTCGCCCCCCATCACC
>CAZRNL010000135.1:0-7489 GCA_964601395.1 uncultured Silicimonas sp.
GACGATACCTTCCCGTGCGGCTGTACAGGAAGGTATCGTCTTCGGTGGCGGTGTTGCTCTGGTCCAGGCTGCCAAGACGCTCGTCGATCTCAAGGGCGAGAACAGCGATCAGGACGCAGGCATCAAGATCGTGCGCCGCGCTCTGGAAGCTCCGCTGCGTCAGATTGCCGAGAACTCGGGCGTCGACGGATCGGTCGTGGCCGGCAAGGTGCGTGAATCGGACGATCTGTCGTTCGGCTTCAACGCTCAGACGGAAGAATATGGCGACCTGTTCAAGTTCGGCGTCATCGACCCGGCCAAGGTTGTCCGGACCGCTCTGGAGGACGCAGCCTCGATCGCAGGCCTTCTGATCACCACGGAAGCCATGATCGCCGACAAGCCGCAGAAGGAAAGCTCCGGCGGCGGCATGCCCGACATGGGCGGCATGGGCGGCATGATGTAATCATCGCGTTCGCAATGCGAACGCGGTGGATGGCGACAGGCGTGTGCCAAGCAAGCATGCCGAGAGCCACATCGCCGAGAAGTCATGAAAGGGCGTCCGTTACGGACGCCCTTTTTCATTCATCAACGACAAGATCCTCGACGACGATGGACTTCGCTTTCAGGTCCACGCGCCACGATTTCGGCGAGTCCGGTTTCGGTGCCTCTTCGCAAGCCATTGCAAGCGTCGCGACAGTGCAATCGGGATTTTCCCGTTCCGCAATCGCGCAGATGGTATCGCAGTCAGCTTTGCAGGGCGCTTTTCCCGCCGCGCGTGTGTCGCCCGCGCACTCCTCGAAAATCTCGTTGATGTGCAAGACCCGGCCGGTCGCCAAGTCATAGGCAACAATTGTTCCAGTGTGCTGGATGGAAAATGTGTCGGCCATGACGACGCCCTACCTCCAATAGTCGATTGTGAAATTCGCGTAGGTCGTGCTGTCGCGGCAGTCGATCCTGAACACCACTTCGGTCACGTTCCCTGCGACGACCGCAGGCTCGAGCTGGCCATGAAACTGGGTCACGTTACCGTTTGACGTGATGCTGAAAATGCCAGCTTGGAACCCATGTTCCCGGCGTGACGTGGAATGCATCGTCACGGCAGCCCGCGCACTGATCGTCCTGTTGTTCGGGCGGACCGTTGCAGTGACTGCCGGCCCGACAGAATACCGCCAATCGGTCCATTGCGCCCAATGCTCGCCTGAAAGTGTTGGCATTAGTCTCTCCTTATCCATTGTTTCAATGGGGAAAGGCTATTCAGTGCAGGGACCGAGTCTAGCGATATCTGGATTCCTTTCACGGTTTCAGGGCTGTCACGGGCGCATCCGACTGCAAACTGGGCCAGTGCGAGCACCGCTCCGCTGTCCGGTGTCCCGTCCATGGCAGGCGGAACCATCCGCTGCCGAAGCGGCAAGGGGGTTGGGCGACACGCAGGCGGCCCAGATCGTCGGAGCAATGGAAAAGGGGCGCAGCCGGGCGCTTTTTTCTATGGTCCACAAGTGCCCGCGACCGAGGCGCGTTCAGATCTCTCGATCCCTCAGAGCTACCGCCAGAAGGCGTCCGTCCTCTCCGGAATTGTCGAGGCCCAGGGCGGTTCCCCTCCGGTCATCGTCCGCCTTGTTCTGGTTGATCTTCCACTTGCCCTCCATCGTCGCGACAGCCAGTCGCAAACCGACGATGCCTCGCGACAGCGACCCGATGAAGGTCTCGGGCGCGTCTGCGACTTGCCATGGCCGGGGTTGCCGTGCCTCGTTCGCGTCCGTCAGGCTGTTGAGATGGGAATGAAGCCAATCTTCGTCGTGTATGGCTTCAAGTCTTCCGTGCGCGTGAATCGCGATATAGGCCCAGGTGGGAACCACTTTGCCGTGTTCTTTCTTGGAAGGATACCAAGACGGAGACACATAGGCCTGCGGGCCCTGGAAGATGGCTACCGAAGCCGCTCCGTCCGCGATGGCCTTCCAGTGTCCGTTGCCACGGGCCACGTGGGACTCCAGATAAACCTGCCCGCCGACCTCGGTCAGCGACATGGGCACGTGCGACACCTCGATGCCCGCCGGTGTCGGCGAGACAAGTGCGGCAAACTGGATGTCCCTGATCGCTGACCAAAGTACATCTTGTCGGTGTTCCTGAAAGTGCGGAGGATTGTACACCTGACGATCTTTCCATTGTGAAGGGCGACGACGTCTCATATCGAAAAAAGCGGCATCCGTTAAGAGGCAGAGCTTTTGCGCCGCACCCGCGCACCAAAAAGGCGGCCCGAGTGCCGCCTTTCCCTTTTCCGAATGTCACGCCGTCAGCGCGTTCAGTGCACGTTGACCGGCGCGAAGTCGTTCTGCCGGGCCAGAACGAAGGCCATCTGGCGGTCCGCTACCAGCGCCAGACGATCACCGTCAGCATTGTGCAAGGCATAGACATGATCACGACCCTGGGCCTGATCCTGCACGTCACTCGGCAGTTCGGCGACCAGAACTGGCCGGATGTAGACAAGCCGGTCGGTCTCCAAATCTTTGAAATCAAACGGTGTGTTCATGGCAAACCCTTTCACTTTCCTTTTTCGATCCGAATAGTCCGCACGACGCTTTCGGGTGTGGACCGGCTCAGCTCCACATGAAGCAGTCCATTCTTCAGTGTGGCTCCCGCAATCTCAACGCCGTCAGCCAGCAGAAAGGTCCGCTGAAACTGGCGCGCGGCAATACCGCGATGCAGATAGATGCGATCCGATGCGTCATCGTCCTGCTTGCCTCGCACGACAAGCTGGCGATCCTCGACCGTTATGGACAGGTCACCTTCGCTGAAGCCGGCGACTGCCAGCGTGATCCGGAAAGCGTTGTCCGAGGTCTGTTCGATATTGTATGGCGGATAGCCGTTCTCGGCTTTCGCTGTTCGCTCGACCATGCGTTCAAGCTGATCGAAGCCAAGAAGGAAGGGATGTGTTCCCAAGGTCAATTTACTCATGTCTCGTCCTCGGTCCAAGCGACGATGTGCGGAGCCCCCGAAAGCAACTCCAATTCAAGACAAATATGGGAAGCAAGAATGTCCTCTGCAAGGCCGAAACCCCTTTATGGCGGGCGTTGTTGGGGTTATTTTGTGTTAGGCCTTACATGTCCGGAACCCGAAATGAGCCACACGCCGCCGCGACAGATGATCCCGGAGGAGGTCCTTCGTGTCGAACTCGAAACCCTGAAGCGCGAGCATCGGGACCTCGACGCGGCAATCCGCGCGCTTGAGGAGAAGGGGACGGGCGATCAGTTGATGATCCGGCGCCTGAAGAAGAAGAAGCTTGGCTACAAGGACCAGATCGCCGTGCTCGAAGACCGGCTAACCCCCGATATCATCGCCTGAGCGATTGCGGACCGGGCAGGGCGTCGCTAGTCTCGCGAGGTCCTGAGAGGAAGGCTTCATGTCCACAGACGTCGGTATCATCATGGGCAGTCAGTCAGACTGGCCAACGCTCAAACCCGCCGCCGAGATCCTGACTGAACTTGGTATCTCCCACGAGGTGAAGATCGTCTCGGCACACCGGACGCCCGACCGGCTCTGGACCTATGGCAAGACCGCTGCCGATCGCGGGCTCAAGGTGATCATTGCCGGGGCAGGAGGGGCGGCGCACTTGCCGGGAATGATGGCTTCCAAGACACGCATCCCGGTGATCGGCGTTCCGGTCGAGACGCGGGCGCTGAAAGGTGTCGACAGCCTTTACTCCATTCTCCAGATGCCGCGCGGCTTTCCGGTGGCGACGATGGCGATCGGCGCGAGCGGTGCGATGAACGCGGGACTTCTGGCGGCCCAGATCCTGGCAACGACGGACCCGGAACTGGCGGCGCGCGTTGACGATTGGAGGGCCGCCCTTACCGCCTCGATACCAGAGGAACCTTCCGATGAATGATCCGCTTGTCCCCGGCCAGACCATCGGCATCCTTGGCGGCGGTCAGCTGGGAAGGATGCTGGCCATGGCCGCCGCGCGTCTTGGTCTGCATGTCCACATCTATGAACCGGCAGCCAATCCTCCGGCCGGCGAAGTCGCGCGAACCACGACGACAGCGCCGTACGAGGATACCGAGGCGCTTCTGGCCTTTGCACGCTCGGTCGACGTGGTGACCTACGAATTCGAGAACGTACCCGCCGCCGCGCTCGACCTCATCGAATCCGAGACGACGATCCGCCCGAACCGCAATGCACTGGCGGTCAGTCAGGACCGGCTGACCGAAAAGACCTTTCTGAACGACATCGGACTTGGCACGGCGGCTTTCGCTGCTGTCACGCACGGTCCCTCCGCCGCGGCTGAACTGGCGCAGGCCATGGCCTCCGTCGGCACGCCGTCGATCCTGAAGACACGGCGGCTTGGCTATGACGGCAAGGGTCAGGCGCGCATTTCCGACATTCACGACGCTACGCAGGCGCTGGACGCCATGCACGGGGCCGACGCGATCCTCGAAGGCTTCGTGGACTTCGAGCGCGAGATCAGCGTCATCGCCGCGCGCGGCGCGGACGATACCATCGCTTGTTTCGAGCCGGGCGAGAACCTTCACAGGGACGGCATCCTGCATATCACCCGCGTGCCCGCAGAAATCGACACCGCGACCCGCGACAGCGCCTTCGGCATCGCCGGCACCATTCTGACGGCACTCGACTATGTGGGTGTTCTGGGGGTCGAGCTGTTTCACACGCCCGACGGACTTCTGGTCAACGAAATCGCGCCGCGCGTCCACAATTCCGGGCACTGGACCGAGGCGGGCGCCGTCATCGACCAGTTCGAACAGCACATCCGCGCCGTCGCGGGCTGGCCGCTGGTCGATCCGATCCGCCATTCGGACGTGGAGATGACCAACCTCATAGGCGACGATCTCGAACTGGTTCCGGAGATCGCGGCCGAGACCGGTGCGCGTCTGCACCTTTACGGCAAGGCGGAAGCGCGCCCGGGGCGCAAGATGGGTCACGTTACCCGTATCATCGCACCCGCGACCGACCGGTTCTGATGACGGACCGCGTGCGTCCCCGTATGGCTGTGCGCGGCATCGTCTTTCATGACGGGCGATTGTTGCTTGTGAACGCGTGGCCAGACGGCAAGAGCGATCTCATGTGCGCCCCCGGGCGGCGGGGTCGAGCCGCACCAGTCGCTGCCCGACAACCTGGCGCGCGAAATCCACGAGGATACCGGGTTGATGGTCGAGGTGGGCGCGCCGGTTCTCGTGAATGAATTCCACGATCCGGACGGGCCGTTCCACCAGGTCGACATCTACTTCCGCTGCCGAATAGTCGGCGGTGACCCCCATGGCCCCTGGATCGACCCCGAAGGCGTCGTCACCGAACGCCGATGGGTCACGCGGGACGAGATGGCGTCGCTGCGGATCAAGCCGGACACGCTGGCGTCCGTTGCCTGGGATCACGACGGCGTGGCGGCCTATGATCCGCTCGAGCCGATCCTGCGCTGAGACCCGATCACGCCGAAAGCCACTCCTCCGAGAACCACGGCGCTTGCCACGACCAGCCGCAGCGAAGGCGGTTCCGCCAGAAGGGCCGCGCCGCCCAGAAGCGCGATGACCGGCACGGTCAGTTGCGCCAGGGCCGCCATCGACGCCTCGATCCGGGGAAGGACCGCGTACCAGAGCGCGTAGCCCAGCCCCGAAGTGATTGCGCCCGAGACTATCGCCAGGCCTGCGCCTCTTGCGCCGACCCCGTCCGGCAGCAGCAACCAGATCACCAGAGCGACCGGCGTGGCCAGGATGAAATTCGCGGCTGTCTCGCCTATCGGGTCGGTTCCGCCGCGCCCCACCAGGGAATAGACGCCCCAACCGATCGCAGCCGCGACCATCGTCAGGGCGGCCACGGGCTCCGGGGCGCCGCCTGCACCCGGCCAGAGCAACCAGGCAAGTCCGCTGAAAGCCACCGCCGCACCGATCCAGCGAGAAGGCTTCGGTCGCTCACCGCCCAGAAGCGCGCCTGCGAACATCGTGATCTGAACCCCGCCGAACAGTATCAACGCTCCCGTGCCCGCATTGAGCGCAACGTAGGCGAACGAAAAGCCGAGCATGTAGAGAAGCAGGGCTCCGGTTCCGATCCAGCGCCCCGGCCGGATCAGGCGGGGCAGGCCCTTGCGCGCGCTGGCCAGAACCGCAAGGCAAAGCGCCCCCGACAGAAGGCGGATCGCCGCAAAAGCGGCAGGACCGATGTCGCCCCCTGTCAGCGCCGCCCGGTTCAGGACCGAATTGGCGGCGAAAGCGACCATCGTCAGCGCGGTGAGAAGGAAAAGACGGTTCACCTTGTTGATTTCTTCAAGAACATGCCGGACGAGGGCCGCGATGTCGTGAGTGGCAGGCCCGGCCGCCGCGCCTCCAGCCTGGGGTCTCCAGCCCCCAACTCTGCCAGGGCCGGCCCCATCCGACCAAGTCCGATCATTCCGATTCGTTCCGACACGAGCACCCCCATGGACAGTTCCGGACACCCTGCCTAGGGTGCCGCCGATCACGGCCCGGAGGCAAGGACAATGGCGGAATACCTCAGACTTGGCGTCAACATCGACCATGTGGCCACCGTCCGCAATGCGCGCGGCGGAGACTACCCCGATCCGCTGCGCGCGGCGAAGATGGCCGAGGAAGCGGGCGCCGACGGGATCACGGCGCACCTGAGAGAAGATCGCCGCCACATCTCGGACCGCGACATCGAGGGACTAATGGACATCCTCTCCGTGCCGCTCAACTTCGAAATGGCGGCGACCCCCGAAATGCAGGCCATCGCGCTTCGCCACAAGCCGCATGCGGTCTGCATCGTGCCCGAGAAGCGCGAGGAGCGCACGACCGAGGGCGGGCTCGAGGTTGTCAAGGACGAGAATCGCCTAGCCCATTTCATCGCGCCTTTGCGCGATGCGGGCTGCCGCGTGTCGATCTTCATTGCGGCCGACCAGCGGCAGATCGAGGCGGCAAACCGGATCGGAGCGCAGGTGATCGAGCTTCACACCGGGGCTTATTGCGATGCGCACGCCGAGGGTCATTTCGAGGCCCGCGACGCGGAACTGGAGCGCCTCCGCGAGATGTCCGCCTACGCCCATTCGCTGGGGCTGGAAGTCCACGCCGGGCATGGCCTGACCTATGATACCGTGTCTCCGGTCGCGGCTTTCCAGGAAGTGCGCGAGTTGAACATCGGTCATTTCCTGATCGGAGAGGCGATTTTCCGTGGGCTCAAACCGGCCATTCAGGAGATGCGCGCGCTGATGGACGCCGCCCGCACCTGACCCGACCGGATTGTCGGCCCGGAAACATATCGGGGAGCGCGAGGGACAGAGCCCCCCGCACGCCCCAAGATCTCAGGCCAGCGCCTTGGTCAGCGCCTGGTCGAGGTCGGCGATGATGTCGTCGGCATCCTCGATCCCGATCGACACGCGTACGACGTTGTCCAGCGCCCCTGCAGCCTTGCGCTGCTCGTCGCTCAATTGACGGTGCGTCGTCGAGGCCGAATGGATGATCAGGGATCGGGCGTCACCAAGGTTCGCGACATGACTGAACAGCTCGACCGCATC
>CAZRNL010000135.1:7499-7880 GCA_964601395.1 uncultured Silicimonas sp.
CAGCTTGACGCAGTTGTCGTATCCGCCCTTGACCGCGAAGGTAAACAACGCGCCCGCACCCTTCGGGCAAATCCGTTCGATCCGGTCGTAGTAGGGCGACGATTCAAGTCCCGCGTAGGTCACACTCTCGATCCGGTCGTCGGCCTCAAGCCACTTGGCGACCTTCACCGCGTTGTCGACATGCTTGCGCATCCGCAGGGACAGCGTCTCGATGCCCATCAGCGTGTAGTGCGCCCCCTGCGGGTTCATGGTCATCCCGAGATCGCGCAGGCCCACGGCGATGGAGTGGAAGGTGAAGGCCATCGGCCCCAGCGCCTCGTAGAAGTTCAGCCCGTGATAGGCGGGCTCAGGCGATGCCAGCGACGGGAACTTGCCCGACTT
>CAZRNL010000136.1:0-7803 GCA_964601395.1 uncultured Silicimonas sp.
TGCGCGAAGGGGCGCCCCTGCTTCTCACCGAAGCGCTCAGCCGCGACCAGAACGGGCTGCCAGTCGAGCACGGACAGACATGGTTCGCGAGCGAGAGGATCACGATCACTCTCGATCACACCAGCACTTAGCCCCCGTACTTCGCCAGAAAATCCTCGGCGTCCAGGCGTCGGAAGTCATCCAGCCCATCCCGAAGGCGCGGATGATCCCAGTCCCACCAGGCCAGAGCGATCAGACGTTCGGCAATTCCGCGCGGCTGCCTTTCCCGCAGCAGCCGCGCCGGATTTCCCGCAACAATTGTGTATGGCGCTACGTCCTTGGTTACGACCGCGCCGGCCGCAACCACCGCGCCATGACCAATGGTGATCTCCGGCTTCACCATGGCGGCATGGCCGATCCAAGTATCGTGGCCGACATGGGCGGTACGAGATGCACGCCAGACGAAGAAATCCGTATCGTGCTCGGAGTCGTCCCAATAATCGCCGGAACGATAGAGGAAGTGATGCAGGGAAGCGGTATTCAACGGATGATCCGTGGCCCCGATACGAACCGAGGCCGCGATGTTGGCGAATTTTCCGATCTTAGCGTTCGCAATATCCACACGCCGGTCGCAATAGGAATAATCGCCGATCTCGGCGTTGATGATCCGCGTCCCCAACCCGATTTCCACGAAGCGCCCAAGTCGGGTTTGGATAATCTGGCACTCTGAGTGAATCATCGGCTCGTCCGGCTTCAACCGCGCCATCAGAACGGTCTCTCTTCGCCGGTGTGACGCAGGAATTTCCCCGTCTCGGCCAGCGTCAGACGTTCCGCAAGGTCAAGGATTCCCCCGGCGACGACGTCAGGATCTTCTTCGGCGTCGGTGCCACCCATGTCCGTTCGCACCCAGCCGGGATCGACCAGGGCCACCGCAATTCCCAATGGCTCAAGATCGGTCGCCAGACCTTGCATCACCTTGTTCAACGCCACTTTCGTAGCCCTGTAAGCGATGCGGTCGGACTTGCGATAGCCCATCCATGACATCTGGCTGGACAACGACAGGATGCGACTGCCCGGCCTTTGCCTCAGCGCCGGAAGACAGGCCTGCGACATCGCGAGGGGCGCAAGCGTGTTCACTGTCAGCGCCCTGCGAAACCCGGCAAAATCCATATCGAGCGCCGCCTGGCGTCGCGGACCGATCACGCCCGCGTTGTTGATCAGGATATCGAGTGGCGCAAGATCGCGGAAGACATCTCCGAGCCGGGTGATCTCCTCCATGTCGCACTCGATCACGTCGACGTCGGACAGACGCGTTACGGAGCGCGCGGTTCCGGTCACCTTCCACCCGCGCTCAAGCGCGGCCAGGCTCAGCGCCCGCCCGATGCCCCGGTTGCAGCCGGTTACCAGAACATGCGTCACTCGGCGCCGCCGCGGATCAACTTGCGCCGCAGCCAGCCCGAAAGCCAGTCCATGAAGATCACCATCAGGATGATTAGCACGATGTAATACGCAACCTCTTCCCAGTCCTTCTGGGTCTGGATCGCCTGCGTGATCAGAAGCCCGATGCCGCCGCCGGTGATCGCCCCGATGATGGTGGCGCTGCGCGTGTTCGATTCGAGGAAATAAAGGACCTGGCTCAGAAGGACCGGCACCACCTGGGGGATCACACCGAACCGGTATCGCTGCAACGGCTTGGCTCCGGTCGAAGAAACCCCTTCGATCTGCTTTTCGTCTACATTTTCCAATGCTTCCGAGAAGATCTTCCCGAATGTCCCGGTATCGGTGACGAGAATCGCAAGAGCCCCGGTCAACGGTCCGGGTCCAAAGGCACGCGCAAGCACCACCGTCCATATCAGCGCATCCACACCGCGCACGAAGTCGAAGACGCGCCGCGTGGCAAAGCGCAGGGCCATGAAGGGCGAGAACCGCTTTGCTGCCAGAAAGGCCAGAGGCAGCGCGATCATCGCCGCACCGAAAGTGCCGAGAAAGGCCATCAGGATCGTCTCGCCGATGGCCCATGCGACATCCTTGTGGCGCCACATGCCATTGTTCCAGAAGTCCTGAACGGCGCCTTCGATATTGCCGCGCGCCGGGTCGATCTGACCGCCGAACAATATCTCCGCCGCGCCGCGCCCGTGATAGGGGCTGTCGAGTGTGAACCAGAACAGTTCCCACCCAGTGAAGTAGCGGAACACTTCCGTGCGGGTGCGCGTCATCGTCAATCGGCCGGCGTCGGTCGTCACGGTCATGCGCTGGTCGGACAGGTTTATCCAGTCCGGCACCGGATCGGACAGGTTCGTGACGATGCTGCCGTCCACCAGTTGCGCTTCGATCGTGCCGAATCCGGGCACGACGTAATCCACCGCGTTGTCGGGAAGGAAACGGATCACGTGCGCATCTTCGAGGTCTATGGTCAGGATGCCGTCCTCGGCGCCACCAACCCAGGCAGGCCGCTCACCGGGAGGGTAGTCTCCCTTGCGTTCGCCCTCGATGGCATAGGTCGTGCCTCCACGCCGGTTGTCGCGGGTCACATGCGTCTTGTAGGACCAACTGTCGGACGCGAGGATCGTGGCGTTCTCCATGCTGGCGCGCTGAGCGAGACCCGGTACGTCGAAGGCGAAAAAGACGTAGGTCAGATAGGCCAGGATCACCGCCGGGACGGCAAAAGCGGTCAGACGTTTGCGGCGGAACAGGGCGTCGGCCGCGAACTTGACCGGATCAAGTGTTGAAACACTCATCTTAACGTCCTTCGGTCAGTTTGTTTCGATAACGGCTCGACAGCTGATCGAAGACGACGATCGTACCAAACAGCAGCAGGAAGATCGCCGCCGCCTCGTCGAAGCGGCCCGGCCCCCAGGACATGGCGTTGCGCAGTTCGAACCCCAGACCGCCGGCACCGACAAATCCCAGGATCGCGGAGGCCCGGATGTTGATTTCAAAACGCAGCAGCGAGTAGCTGAGGAAGTTGGGAGCAACCTGCGGGAGCACGCCCAGCCACACGCGTTGTGACCAGCGCGCGCCAGTGGATGCCAACCCTTCGACCGGTTTGAGGTCGGCATTCTCGGCGACTTCTGAATAGAGCTTGCCAAGCGCACCTGAGGTATGCAGCGCAATCGCGATCATGGCGGGGACCGGCCCGCCACCCATGATGAAGATCAACACAAGCGCTATGACGATCTCGGGAACGGCGCGAAGAATGTCCATCACGCGGCGAAACACCGGAATCATGCGAGGCCAGAGCGCCAGGCCGCGTGTTGAAAGCAGCGAGAGCATCAATCCCATCATCGCCCCCAGCAAGGTAGACACCGCGGCGATGTTGATGGTTTCGATCAGTGCCGGGAAATAGCGCACCAGCAGGCCGGGCAGATTGGCGCGTTTCTCCCAGGCTTCCGACAGCACGTCGGTGGGGAAGTCCAGAATCTGCCGCCAGCCATCCCAGAACCCGCCGGCATTGCGATCGTCGGCGACCACGAAGCCCGACACCAATAGCAGGACGAAAATCGCCAGCGTCAGCCCACCATACATGCGGCGGCGGCGCACCTGCGCCATGTAACTTTCCTGGATGTGCCCTGTTCGGGCGGGACCGGCTTCGGGGCCGGAAAGGGTGGCGTCGGTCATTGGTGACTCCGAAAAGAGATGGGGCAGCGGCGCGCGCTGCCCCAATCCGGATGCGTCAGGCTTAGTTGCCCTGCACAGCTTGCCGGACAGCAATGATGCCTTTGTAGGCGTCATGCGTGATCGGCATGAAGCCGGAGGTTTCGCCGGCGGCCATGTTATAGGCGCATTGTTCGTCCTTGGCGTGCAGGCCGCTCAGGAAGGCGGTCACGTCTGCCTTGACCTTCTCGGGCAGGGCGCGGCGCAGCACGATCGGACCTTCGGGAATGATCTCGGACTTCCAGATTTCCACAAGGTCGTTCATGTCGACGAGGCCGGAATCGGAAGCCTTGCGCAACGCGCCCGAGTTGTACCCGTCAAGCCATTCGCCCTGACCGTCGGCCCAGGTGACGCCTGCATCCACGTCTCCGTTTGCGACGGCGACGATGGTTTGCTCATGGCCGCCGACGAAACGCACTTCGCCGAAGTAATCGCCCGATTCCATTGTTGCGCCGATGGCGTTCGGAATCTCGACCGAAGGGATCAGGTAACCGGAGGTGGAGTTCGGGTCGCCGAAGGCAAAGACCTTGCCTTTCAGGTCTTCGAGCGACGCGATTCCACTATCGGCGCGGGCGAAGCCGACGGAGTGATACCCGAAGGAGCCGTCGAGATTGGTCTTGACCAGCACCACGTCAACCGCTTCGGGATCGGTCATGTACGTCTTGGCATATGCCGAGGCGCCCAGCCAAGCCATGTCGATCGTTCCGCCCAGCATGCCCTGGATCACACCGTCGTAATCGGCAGGCGTGAAGATCTTCGTGGGCACGCCCAGCAATTCTTCGACATAGGCCCGGACGCATTCATTCGAATTCAGCCGGTCCTGCGCGTTCTCGCCGCCCAGAATTCCGATCCGAAACTCTTCGATTTCCTGAGCGAACGAACCGGTGGACAAAGCCGTAGTGGTTGCCAGTACAAGTGCAAAAGTGACTTTCATTTTTCTCTCCAGTGATTTGGCGCAGCTCCCCCGCGCCCTCGGGTTGGGCTCACCTCAGACATAGGCCTCGGCGACATGCTCGCTGTGCTTGCGGTCCAGCGCGCCGATCTCGGTCGATGTCGCGCTTTCCGAGAAATCCGCACCCGCGCCATAGATGTCGCGCGCGACGCCGGTGGTAAGCTGGTCCGGCCGACCGTCGAAAACGACCCGGCCATCCCGCATTCCGATGACGCGGTCGCAATATCGGCGCGCTGTGTCGAGTGTGTGCAGGTTCGCAATGATCATGCGCCCGTCCTCCTCGTGAATACGGCGCAACGCGTCCATCACGATCTGGGCATTCATCGGATCAAGCGACGCGATGGGCTCGTCGGCGAGGATGATCTTGGGGTCCTGCATCAGAGCCCGCGCTATGGCCACACGCTGCTGCTGTCCCCCAGACAGGGCCTCGGCACGCTTCGGCGCCTGTTCGGCGATGCCTAGACGGTCCAGGATTCCGATCGCCCGATGGATATCCTCGGTCGGATAGAAATTGAACACGGTCGCGAATGTCGATCGTCGGTTCAAAGTCCCGTGCAAGACGTTCGAGACCACATCCATCCGCGGCACGAGATTGAATTGTTGGAAGATCATCGCGCATTCAGACTGCCACCGCCGTTGCGCAGCGCCCTTTAGGCTTGTTATGTCCCGACCTTCGAAGGTGATCCGGCCACTGCTTTGAGGCGTTAGTCGATTGAGCATTCGGAGAAGGGTCGACTTTCCGGCACCGGACCTTCCGATGATGCCGATCATCGCAGGCTCGCTCACAGCGATGGTGACTTTGTCGACAGCCGTCTTAGATCCGAACTGTCTTGTCAGTTCGTCTATTTGAAGCATGCTCTTCCCCCAGAGTTGAGGGATCGTTAAGTGCCGCCCGCGACAGAAACGTAAAAACTGCGCGAAACTTTTGTAACAAGGTTTGGCCGGGTTTCATTACGCTGCGAGGTCGGCGACGGCATACCGTTGTTGGTGTGCTTGCGCGTCGGGTTGTAGAGCATATCGATGCATTCGAATACGTCTCGCCTGGCGTCTTCACGGGTGAGATAAGTTCCCCGCCTGAAATTGTTGATCCGTTTTTCTGCATCGGTCCGCGGAACGACCATTACACCCATATCGTGAAGACCGCTGATCAAAGGCTTCCGCTAGGTCCAATTAATTTTGAAATAATTGTTCTGCAAAAGACTGAATCTTGATCTCG
Source organism: uncultured Silicimonas sp. (assembly GCA_964601395.1). GTDB lineage: Bacteria > Pseudomonadota > Alphaproteobacteria > Rhodobacterales > Rhodobacteraceae > JAVJUV01. The sequence goes on from CAZRNL010000136.1 coordinate 5,802, forward strand.
ATCATCTCTCTCCCCTGCTTGCACAGTCCTCGCGGTCGTAGACGCCATTCAGAACGCAATATACTTGAAGCGCAGGCGGTTTCAGAGGACGTTACCCGCCAAACGGCAAACCACCTGGGGAATGTCGGAGAAAGACGAAGCCGTGTCTGAGGTTTCGGTGTCCGGCAGAGCGGAGTTTGCCCTCGATGCGCAGGTTTCTCAAAGCGGTCCTCGGCCTTCTGGGGGTTGCCATTATCGCGATTGTCGCGTTGCGGCTGCTCTTTCCGCTGCCCGATCTACCCGAAGCCGGTGCAGGGAGTGACTGGCCCACTCTGGCCGAAACCGATCTGGGCCGGGTGATCGCGCCGTCGGCCGAGGCAAACCCGGGCATGTCGGGTATCCTCCCGCTGGAACGCGGAACGGATGCCTTCGCGGCGCGTATCATGCTGATACGGTCCGCGACCCGAACCATCGATGCGCAGTACTATATCTGGCAGGATGACCTGACGGGCCTTCGCTTGTTGTCTGAGTTAGAGGAGGCGGCCAAGCGCGGGGTTCGGGTGCGGCTGCTGGTCGATGACAACGGAACACCCGACCTGGATCAGGAACTGGCTGCATTGGACGCCTTGTCCACGGCTGAGGTCAGGCTCTTCAACCCGTTCACCCTGCGGGACCATCGAATTTTCAACTACACGTTCGACTTCTTCCGCCTGAACCGGCGGATGCACAACAAGTCGCTGACAGTCGATGGCGTGGCAACGATCGTGGGCGGCCGCAATATCGGGGACGTGTATTTCGAGACCGGGAATGGGCACACATACCTGGACCTCGATGTGCTGGCCGTCGGGCCTGCGGCCATGGATGTCTCGCGCGATTTCGAACGATACTGGTTCAGCCTCTCGACTTATCCCGTCGCCAGCCTTGTCGAGGTTGAGCCGGGAGCCGAGGGACTTCTGGCGGCGCGGGACGCGGAATTGCGCCACACAGAGCAGGCGCGTGCCTATTCCGAAGTCGTGCGTCAGTCGGCGACGATCAGGCAGTTGCTGACCGGAGACCTGGCGTTGGAATGGGTGCCGGCGCTGCTGTTCAGCGATGATCCCGGCAAGGGCCTGGGGTTGGTGGGTGCATCGGACCTGATGATCCGGAGACTGATGTCCGAGGTGGGCGACCCGGAGGCGTCGTTCGATCTCATCTCGGCCTATTTCATTGCGGGAGATACAGCGACCCACCATATGGCGGACTTCGCGGCGCAAGGTGTGCGGGTGCGGACGCTGACCAACTCGTTGGAGGCGACCGATGTCGTGGTGGTGCATTCGGGCTACGCCAATTACCGGGACGCGCTGATCGATGGCGGTGTCGAAGTGTATGAACTGCGCAGCGATCACAGCGAAAGGCGGGCGGTCAACGAACTGGGGATGCTGGAGCTGTCGCAGGCGGCGCTGCATGGCAAGACCTTCGCGGTGGACGGAGAACGCGCTTTCATTGGATCGCTGAATTTCGATCCTCGGTCGAAACGGCTGAATACCGAGATGGGATTGCTGGTCGACAGTCCTCGGCTTGCGCAACTGATCTCGGGATGGATGGACGAGACACTTCCCGCATTGGCCTACCGGGTGACGCGGGACGCAGGCGGAGGCACACTCTGGACAGCGGAGGACGGGTCGGGTGGCGTGGTGACGTTCGAAGCAGAGCCGAACACGACGCTTCCGCTGCGTCTTCTGGTGGCGTTCGTCGGGCTGCTGCCTGTCGAATGGATGCTGTAATACGCTAGCCCACGATGTCGTCCGGTGAGCGGTCGATCGGTTCGTAGGCCAGGAGGTCGGCCATCTCGCGCGGGTCGATGCGGGGCATACTCGTTTGGAAAAATGAACCGACGGCCCAGAACGGCCCCAAACCGGACATTGGCTGACCTCACCAACGCTGCGAGGCAGCTTCCCCAAGTAACTGACATTGAGCTCGCTTAAGGTATCTATTTGCCCTCAAGAGGAAGCTTGGCGACGTCGCACATCGGGCTCCGAGATTA
>CAZRNL010000137.1:0-3548 GCA_964601395.1 uncultured Silicimonas sp.
GATTGATCACGTTGATCGCCCTGCCCGACGCAAACGCCACGATCTGATCGTAAATATCCGAAAACTGAAGGTCCAACTCGTCCTCCGTCACGTAGCCGATATGCGGGGTGGCGATCACCGAAGGGTGCGACACCAGCGGATCGTGCGGGTCGATCATTGGCTCCGTCTCGAAGACGTCGACCGCGATACGCCCCGGCCGTCCCTTGTCGAGCGCCGTCAGCAGCGCCCCGTCTTCAACCAGCCGAGACCGGGACGTGTTGATGAAACTGGCGCTGGGTCGCATTGCCGTGAGGTCCTCGGTCGTGATGATCCCGCGCGTCTCGGGCTTCATCCGCACATGGACGCTGACAAAGTCGCTCTCTGCGAAAAAGGCGTGACGGCTGGCGGGAACCGTCTGCCCGTCCGCCTCAGCCCGGGCCCGCCCGGCGTCCGAGCCCCACCAGACCACCTCCATCCCGAAGGCCCGCGCGTATCCCGCAACCGCCTTGGCGATCCGCCCATAGCCATAAAGCCCCAACCTGCGCCCCGACAGCGATTGCCCGACCCCCATCTGCCAGTGTCCGGCCTTCAGCGAGGCGACCTGCTGCGGCAATTGCCGTGCCGATGCCAGCATCAGCGCGAAAGTCAGTTCTGCCGCCGCCGTCGACGGCGCATCGGAATGCATGTTCGAAGACAGGATGACCCCGTGCGCCGTGCAGGCATCCACATCGACGTGCGGATAGACGCTGCGCTGGCTGATCAGTTTCAGCCTCGGCAATTTCGCCAGCAGCTCCGAGGTGACCGGCGTGCGCTCGCGGAACAGCACCAGCGCTTCGGCGTCCTCCAGACGCTCGGCCAGTATCTCCACATCCTCGGTGTGGTCGTTCCAGACAGTCACCTCGTGGCCATCGAGCCTGGCAAAGCTCGTCAGCGTGCGAAGCGTGTCGAACCAGTCGTCGAGGATATGGACTTTCATCTGCTCTCGATACCTGAATGGGGGGTCAGCGCCCGTGGGGTGATGATTGGCACATCCGCACTCAGTGCGCCAAGCGCATCGTTGAGCCGGTAGCGTTCGGCCAGAAGATGGTTGAACTGCGCATCGCACCCCGAGATCGGCTTGGGATAGGACGAGATCTCTGCGTTCAGCGCGTGGCGCGCAGCAACAAGCGCCAGCTCGGCGGCGCTGCGAAGATCGGTATACCCTTCACGCATGGAATTCCCCCCGCACTTAATGTATACCGTAGTATACCATATCGAAATCCGGTTTGGAAACGTTATTTCGCAGCGGGCGGATGCGCACGGCGGATCACCGGCGAAAACACCCGGTCCGAGATCGGGACGTCCCAGACTGCCGCACCGCCCGATGCGCGGAACTTTTCGGCCAGCGACGGCAGCGCGTCCAGGTCCGTAACCGTCTCGCCCTCAAGCCCGAACCCGCGCGCGACAGCTGCCAGATCGGTGCGGCCAAAGACAGCGCCCTCGTCCGACAGACCGTCCGCCCGCAGCTTGTGAATTTCCGAACCGTATGCGCCGTCGTTCAACACCACGATCAGGATTCTCAGTCCATGCCGCCGGATCGTCTCCAGCTCCTGCACATGCATCAGCAGCGACCCGTCACCGTCGAACATCACGACCGTCCGGTCGGGCCGCGCAGCGGCTACCCCCATCGCGAACGAGATTCCGTTGCCGATCGCCCCGAACTCGCGGATCGTCAGGAAAAGCTTCTGCGGGCGCGAGGGCATATGCGCAAAGTAGTAAGAGCAATGACCCGAGGAATTGACCATCTCCCAGTCTGCCGGAAGCGCGGCTTCGAGAGCTGTCACCACATCACGCGGATCATGGACGTCAGGCTCGGCCTCGAAGGCCGACCCTTCGGCGGGTTCGGTACGAATACGCTTTGCAAGCGCCTCGCTTCGCCAGACCTGCGGTCGCGCCTCAGCCGTCGCCAGCAACGCTTCGACCCCTAGCCGCGCATCCGCCCTAAGATGCGCATCGGCGGCCACCCGCCCCTGCGAGACCGCCAACGGATCGACGTCGACCTGAAGTACCCGCGCCTTCGGCCAAAGCGCGCCGCCATCCGCGTTGTGCCGCGCCAGAGAGCAACCGACCGCGATCACGAGGTCGGCGTCTGCGAAACATTCCCGTGCGATGTCGGAAGAAAACCCGCCAGCAATACCCAGCGAGAACGGGTCGTCATGAAACAGCCCGCGCGCCGGCAAGGTCGTTGCCAGCAACGCGTCCAGCGTCCCGGCCAGCGCCCGGCACGCAGGCCCTGCCCCGGCCTCGACCGCTCCCATTCCGGCCATCACCACGATCCTGCGCGACGCAGCCAGAATTTTCGCCGCCGACGCCAGGTCGTCGGAATGGGGCGGCACCGGCGACACCTTCGGCATCAACTCCAGCGACGGCACCGGCAGGGTCTCTGCCCCTGCCCACACGCGGTTCTGCAAATCGAAGGGCACGCCCAGAACCACCGGACGCCGCTCGCGCCGCGCTTGAAGAAAAGCGTCGCGGATCGCGGTCGGCATCCGCTCGGGCAGGTGCAACGCATGATACGCCGCCCCGGTAGCGATCACGAAAGGCGCCTGGTCGATGGCCTGGTTGTACCAGCCCGAATTCAGCGGCGCTTCACCCGCAAAGACCACCATCGGCAGACGCGCGCGGACGGCAGCAGGAAGTGCGGTCATCAGCTGCGTCAGCCCAGGTCCGCAGGTCACGGTGGCGAAGCCCACCTCGCCCGACTTTCGGGCATAGGCCATCGCGGCGGCGGCGGCGCAATGTTCGTGCCGGACATAGATCATCCGGCACCCTGCCTCGGAGAGCCGTGTGGCGAAATTCATGTTGGCATCGCCCATCAGGGCGAAACAGGTGTCGACGCCCTCCGCCCGGACCGTCAGCGCCAGAAGATCGAAGACCCGGACGTCCTCGATGCTCATTCGGACCACGCAAGGCGCTGCGGCACCAGCACCTCGCCCCGTGCGATCAGCCGTGCAGTGCGGATCACCCCCGCAGAGCGGAACGCGAAGTCCCGGTTCGTGCGCGTGTAGGTCACAGTCACGTCCATCAGCCCCATCGGGTGCTCGATCCGCACGACAGCTGGCGACGGATCGACCGGGGCGACCAGTCCCTCGGCCACGGTCTCGGGGGCCAGCGCACAGGCCGCCAGGCACTGAGACCCGGTGACCGCCAGCGTCGGATGCGTGGTCCAGGGCATGAAGTAGCGCGCCGAGAAATGCCCGCCCTGCCGGGGCTTCGAGATCAGCCCGATCTTGGGTGTGACGGAGTCCGACACATCCCCGAAGCCCATCATCTCGCCCGCTTTCAGACGGATCGATTCCATCCGCGCGAAGAGTTCCTTGTTGGCGTCCAGCGCCTCGATGGTCTCTTCGCCGGTCAGCCCGAAATCGGCAGCGCGGGCCACCATCATCGGCATGGCGACGTCGATGCAGGTCACGTCCACGCCGTCGATGCTGTCGATCCGGTTACCGGTCGGGAACATCACGCCACCCGTCTTCGAGCCCACCACGTCCAGAAAATTCAGCGCGATGGGCGCGGCGGTTCCCGGCACG
>CAZRNL010000137.1:3558-7680 GCA_964601395.1 uncultured Silicimonas sp.
GTCGATGGCGGTATCGCCGTCGTAAGTCACCTTGCCGCCCGGCGTGTGAACCAGCGCCTCGACCAGCGCCCCGGTGTTCACCGCCCGGATGCGCACGTGCGTCACCGGGTCGGTCGCCTTGACCAGTCCCATCTCGATGGCCGCCGGCCCCACACCGACGAGCATGTTTCCGCAGGTCGGCTTGTAGTCGACCATGGGCTTGTCCACGCCAACCTGCGCGAAGAAGTAATCCACCTCCACCTCGGCTTCGGCGGACCTGCTCAGCATCGCGACCTTGGTTGTCACTGCCACGCCGCCGCCCAGGCCGTCGATGTTGCGCGGGTTGCCCGCCCCCATGACGCTGACCAGCACGCTCGACAACGCCGCCCGGTCCTCGGGCAGGTCGCTTCGCAGGAAGTAGGGTCCGCGCGACGAACCGCCCCGCAGGAAATGAAAGGGAATGGCGATCTGGGTCATTTCAGTGGCCAGGGAAGATTGTAGTAGTCCTGAAGGAGTCCCGGCGGGAAATTGCGACCAAGGACAGCGGCAAGTCCGCAGATGAAGGCTACCCCGGCAGCGGTGTAGATCGCGCACCAAAGCCAGCTGACACGTCCCCTGACCCTGAAGAAGGCCAGGAGGAAAAGCGTCAGCGCGATGATGAAGCCGAATACGAAGGTCAGCCCCAGCAGCCCGAGGAACCACGTCATCGTGGACCACAGACCATGCGGAGCCTGACCGTCTTCGCCCTGCTCGAGGTCGATGAAAACATCGTCCTCGGCAGTACGGGCCTTCATCCGCCAGAGAAGCGAAAGACAGCCCGCTAGCGTTACCAGCCCGATCGTCAGCGGAAAGATCCGGTCCTGAAGCCGCCCCACGCCCCAGGCATCCAGCGTTGCGACGAAGATATAGGCCGTGACACAGGCGACAAAAATCGTCGGCGCATTCTTGCTGCCGGTCGGCGCGTCAATGTTCTCACGGATATTCTTCGATTGCTTGATCCCGACGAAGATCGAGACCACGGTCAGGATCAGGATACCGATGGTGATCGGCGACAGGATGTAATCGAACCCTGCCTCATAGCCACGCCGGAATCGCGACGCGGCGATCTGGTAAGCCTGATTGACGAAGATTTCTGACTGTGTCGACAGCACGAAGCCGATCAGGAAGGCCGGGCGCGAGAAGTCGAAGCGGCGCAGCAGGATACCAAGCGCACCAATGGCCACCAGCGCGAACAGGTCGTTGATCGACTGGCGCGACTGGAAGGCCGCGAAGGCGATGATCATGAAGAGGTACGGCGCAAGAAGCGTGAAGCGGATCTGCGTCAGCTTGGCGATGTACTTCGACAGCACGATGCAAAGTCCCGCGCCGAAGACGTTTGCCAGCGCCAGCGACCAGACGATCGTGTAGGTGAGATCCAGATTGTTCCGCACCATCTGCGGGCCGGGAGACATGTTCAGAAGCGCCAAACCTCCCAGGAACACAGCCATGCTGCCAGAGCCGGGAATGCCGAAGATCAGGGTCGGCACGAGTCCTCCGCCTTCCTTGGCGTTGTTGGAGCTCTCGGGCGCTATGACACCCCTGATGTCTCCCTGTCCGAATTTCGAGCGGTCCTTGGCGGTCTGCACCGCCGCGCCATAGGCGATCCAGTCGACAACCGATCCGCCAAGTCCGGGGATGACACCGACAATGACGCCGATCATCGCCGAACGGACCGACAGCCACAGGTTCTGCCACCAGTCGCGAATGCCCTGAATCCATCCGGAGCCCAGTTCGCTTGCCCCGGCGATAGGCCGGTCCTGCCTCAACAGGGACACGATCTCGGGGATCGCGTAGATGCCCAGACCGATGATAACCAGTTGAAAGCCGTCGACCAGGTAGGGAATGTCGTAGGTCGACATCCGAAGCGACCCGCCTGCGGGGGCCGAGCCAATGGTACCGACCATCAGTCCAAGTCCCGCAGCGACAATGCCTTTCATCGGCACCCGGCCGGCAAGGATCGCAACCATCGACAGGCCGAGGATCGTGATCATCAGCATCTCGGGCAACCCGAAAGCCAGGATCAGCGGTCGGGCAATGAAGATGAAGAAGGTCAGGATAATGGCGCCCACCAGGCCGCCGAACAGCGACGAAGCGAACGCGGCGGACAATGCGCGCGCCGCCTGACCCTGCTTTGCCAAGGGAAATCCATCCAGGACAGTCGCCTGGCTGGCCGACGATCCGGGAATGCCCAGCAGCACGGAGGAAAACGTATCCGACGTCGGGATCACTGCGATCAACCCGACCATGAGAGCCAGTCCGGAAACGGGCTCCATGCCGTACATGAAAGGCAGCACAAGCGCGAGACCGGCAATACCGCCTAGGCCGGGAAGCACACCGATCGCGAGTCCCAGCAGAACACCGGCGATCAGGTACATGATCTGGGCCGGTTGCAGGATCAGAGCGAACGCGTCGCCGAGTGCAGGAAGTGCAGTTGCAAAAATGTCCACGTCGCGCCCCCGCCCTTCATGTGTAGAAAGGCTCCGCCCCGGCACCGAACCGGGACGAAGCCATCACTATGTCGAACCCGACATCACTCCATCGTGATGCCGTAGTCTTCCTTCAGCCAGTCCAGAACGAACTGCTTGGCTTCGGGCGAGATCGAGGTCGCCTGGTTGGTGGCCTCGACGGCCGCCGGGCCGACCAGCTGCGCGTAAGCACCGAGAACGCCGTCTGCCTTCGCCGCGAACCCTGGATCGGTCACGATATCGGTCAGTGCCGCAACGTAGGTGTCCAAGACCTCCTGCGGTGCGTTCTGCGGCAGGAAGATGGTCTTCTGGTTGGCAAAGCCTGCGACGAAGAAGGCCTTGTAGGCATCCCATTCGACGCCCGAGGTTTCGCAGCCCTCGGTTGCTTCGCAGACCTCCTTGAAGGTCGGCATGTCCGGGAAGGTCGGATCGCGAACGATCGCGCCATTCTCGTCGAGAGCGCCCCAGCTGAAGATCGGCACAGCAAGGCCGCCATCGACCAGCGGCTGGACGTTGGCAAGGTAAGCGGACGACGTCTGATAGTCGATGTTGGCTTCGCCACGCTCGAACATCAGACGACCGTCGCCGCGTCCCTCGACGCCGAACACCGGATCGACCTGAAGCCCCAGCATCTTGAACGCCAGCAACGGCACGAGGTCGAGCGTCGTGGCGCCTTGCGAACCGTAAAGGTAGAACTCTTCCTTCAGGTCATCCATGTCGCCGTCGAACCGCGCACCAAGATCCGGCGGCAGGTAGACGACACCGCCCGTGGCCGAGGCCAGGATCGGCTGCCAGTCGGCATACTCGTAGCGCACGCGCGGATCGCCAAGCAGGTAGGGGAACTTGGTCGAGCCGGAGTCGCCGAAGATCAGCGTGCCATCCGTCGTCTCGTTCTGGTTTTCCTGGAACCAGTTGGCCCCTTCCGTCGAGCCTGCGCCCGGACGGTAGCGGACGACGACGACCGGCTGGCCGGGCAGCGCCTCGCCGATCAGCGGGGCAAAGAAGTTGGCCCATTGAGCCGAGCCGCCGGATTCCGAGAACGGAATGACGTACTCGACCGTTTTGCCGGACATGTCCATCGCATGGCTTGCGGCGTTCGCGGTCGACGCGGACAGGGCAAGCACCGATGTTGCGGCAACTGCAAAGGTCGCGCCCAGGGCGCGTGTCGTATTTTTCATTGTAATCCTCCCGATACCGGCCAAAGTGCCGGATCAATTATGCCGGGCCTTAGGCTCCGATGTGTCGATTAGGTTTGCACGCAAAACTCTGTTCAACAAGGCCAAACTTGCCAAAGTTAGCGCAATCGGCTATTAGATTTTAGCAGAGACCTATAAGCTCGGACGGTCAGCGCCCGATCGCGTATGCTTGCATCAGACGCGGAGTTGCGGCTCCGGCCAGCAACCCGTCTCGCCTCCGTCGCACAGCCGTCAGCCGGCCCGCCGCCCAAGGCGCGCTCACCTCCAGCTTGTGCCCCATCCGCGCCAGATCCACCTGCGTTCCGGCCGGGAACGAGGGCTCGATCATCAGGTGTCCCGGGCGCACGCCGTGCGGATAGAAACTGGCCTGAAGGTGCCCGGTGTGGAACAGCGGCGCGTCGATGGCCTCCTGCAGGTTCAGCCCGTGGTTCACAAGCCGCAGC
>CAZRNL010000138.1:0-7610 GCA_964601395.1 uncultured Silicimonas sp.
GAGAAGCCATTCAACATCGACCAGTTGATGGTGGTGATCACGCGGGCGATGGAAACGTCACGCCTGCGCCGCGAGAACTCCGAGTTGCGCCGCAGGGATGTGACGACCGCCGACATGATCGGATCGTCGACCGCGTTCCGGACACTGAAGATGCAGCTCGACAAGGTGACGAAGTCGAACGGACGCGTGATGCTGCGGGGGCCTGCGGGGGCCGGCAAGGAAATCGCCGCACGGTATATCCACGCCCACTCCAACCGGGCGGACGGTCCTTTCGTCACGGTCAACTCGGCCTCGATCGAGTCTGACCGGATGGAAGAAGTCCTGTTCGGTCGGGAATCGGGCGGTCGCGGGGTCGAGCCGGGTCTTCTGGAGCAGGCGCATGGTGGGATTGTCTACTTCGACGAGATCGCCGATATGCCGTCGGGCACCCAGTCCAAGATCTTGCGGGTGTTGACCGAGCAGCAATTCCAGCGCGTTGGCGGCGGCGACAAGGTGCGTGTCGATCTGCGCGTGATCTCGTCGACAACCCGCGATCTTGAAGCCGAGGTCGAGGCTGGAACGTTCCGTCAGGAATTGTTTCACCGCCTGAACGTCGTGCCGATCGACGTGCCGGCCCTGGCCGAGCGGCGTGAGGACATCCCCGAACTTGCCGACCATTTCATAGTGTCGTTCAACAAGTCACAGGGTCTGCCCCTGCGCGAGTTGAGCGATGATGCGATTGCGATGCTTCAGACGATGCCATGGCCCGGAAACGTCCGCCAGCTGAAGAACGTGATCGAGCGTGTCCTGATCCTGGGAGCCGACAAGGGCGACATCACGGCTGCGGAGATCCCCGGCGAATCCCGCCCCGCAGGCGATGAGGAGGGACGGGTGATCCTGTCCGGCAGCCTGGCCACGCTGCCCTTGCGCGAAGCGCGCGAGTTGTTTGAGCGGGAGTACCTTCTGACCCAGATCAACCGCTTCGGCGGCAACATCAGCCGGACGGCGACTTTCGTCGGCATGGAGCGCTCGGCGCTGCATCGCAAGCTGAAGTCGCTGAACGTCGTCACTTCGTCACGCTCGGGGGCAAGATTCGCCTCGATCGGCGAAGAGATCGACGAAGAAGAGGATGCCTGACGGAGACCCATCCGGGGAAACTGCGTTTCCCCGGTGCCTGAACCTCAATCCTTGAGGTATTCGGTGTCCGTGACGTGCTCCATCCAGGTCACGCGGCTGCCGTTTTCGTTCTCGGCAATTGCGATATGGGTCATGGCGGTCGTGTCGGTAGCTCCGTGCCAGTGCCGCACTTTGGGCGGAAACCAGATCACGTCGCCTGGCCGGATTTCTTCGCGTCCTTCGCCTTCGATGCAGGCCCAGCCCAAACCCGACGTCACGATCAGTGTCTGGCCAAGGGGATGGGTGTGCCACGCTGTGCGCGCGCCCGGCTCGAATGTCACGGTCACGCCGCCCACGCGCCCCGGCGCATCGGCGTCGAAGGGAGTGTCGAAACGAACCTTGCCGGTAAAGTGCTCGGCGGGTCCCGGTTTCGAAGGGCTGGTGCCGTTCCTGACGATCTTCATGCGGATTTCCTCCGATACTGTGCGCGCCTGACCCTAGCGCTCCGTCAAAGCCTTGTCACGGCACCCAGCGCCAGTACCGCGCCCGTAGGCTGACCCGTGGGCGATCCGCCCTCCGGTTCGTCCGATATCGCGAGCGTCAGACCGACGGCTTTCCCAAGCAGTGCATCAGGCACGATGAATTCTGCCGTTTCGGCCTCGGGGATAAGCCCGAACGACACCGGGCCGGTGCCGTCCTCGGGGATACCCCACAACTCGAGCACCCGCCCCGGCTGGGCGTCGCCAATTGTGCGGGTCAGACGCACCGTTTGGGCCGTCGCGTCGATGACGGCCAGAACCCTGAGGGATTGGTCGTCGGCGGCGATCTCCGACACGAAGAGCGCGGGCGGAGCGCCGATGTCGCCCGGCGCGAAGGCCAGGAAGGCGAAGACAGCGGCAGCCGCGGTTGCAAGTCCGGTCAACCCTTTCCAGAGCCCGAGGCCAGCAAGGCCCTTGCGCTTGTTTTCGGGGGTTCCGAAGAGACGCGCCGTCAGGGCGTCCTTGGCACCGCGCGAAGGTGCGACTTCGGCCACCTCGTCGGCCAGAGCGGCCAGGCGTTCCTGCCAGAAGACAACGTCGGCGGCGAATGGACGATCGGTCAGGGCGCGTGCCCTTGCGGCCTGTGCCTCCTCGCCTTCAAGCAGGCCGAGAGCGTACTCCGCCGCCAGAACCGCGTCATCGTCGGTGTCATCCAGATCGGTCATTGCGACATGCACTCCCTCAGAGCGATCAGACTTCTGCGCAGCCACGTCCGCATGGTGTTAAGGGGCACGTCGAATTTCTCGGCCAGATCGGTATAGCTGAGCCCGCCAAGGTAGCAGCCCCGGACCGCCTCGCGGCGGTCTTCGGGAAGTTCCTGCATGCAGCGCGTGATCCGCCTGGCCTCGCTCGCCGCGATGGCGGAGCCTTCCGGCGAGACGCCTGTTGCCGGCAGGGTATCGGCCAGCGCGTCCACATCCGCGGCGGGTCGACGCTTTCGAAGCCGGTCAATCGCCGTGTTGCGCGCGATGGTGATCAGCCACGTCATCGGTGACAATCCGTTCGCCTGATAGCGGTCGGCGTTCTTCCAGACCTTGACATAGGCATCCTGCATGGAGTCCTCGGCGGCGGCTCGATCATTCAGGACACGCAGGCAAACGCCCAGAAGTTTCGCAGAAGTCAGATCATAAAGCGTTGAAAACGCGTTTCTTTCACCAAGGGCGACCCGTGCGATCAAGGCTTCGATGTCTTCGGCTGTCGCCATGTTCAAGTCTCCAAGAATTCCATCGTGACCCGCTCGCATCAGTTGTGCAACCGCAGTGAATTGAAAATGCGCGGCCTCCGCCTGTGGAGACCGCGCGCTCGTCCGTACGGGATGAGAGACGAGCTTACTGTGCGGTGATGACCTCCATCACCAGCTTTTCGTCGATGCGGATCGGGCCGTCCTCTTTCGCGCCGAGAGTGTACTCGAACGTACCGGTCGCCATTCCACCGGCTTCCGAATGGATCATCAGCATCAGCATCTCGCCTGGCATCACCTCTTCCTGCAGGATCGCCGCGACGTCCATGTTCTCGCCGCCACGCAGCGGTGCATAGCCCACGACCGGGCCCGGCTTCATGTCGGCGTCGGTGCGGTGCACCACCAGCCAGCCGTTCTCGGGAGCCACGATCTTTCCGGCGCTGACAATGCCGTTGGAGACATCCTGGTCCATCGTCTCGACCATGGGGGCCATTCCGTGGCCCGCAGCGAATGCGGAGGATCCAAGTGCAATCAGGGCAAGGGCGGTAAGTGTATGTCTGGTCATTTCGACCTCCTCTGTGTGTCTGTGCCCAAAGCCACGTGCGGTCTTTCGGAAAGTTTCAGCGGGCCGGAGAATTATCCGGCCATGACGCACCAAAGCGGCCGCGCTTGAACGTAGAGAGCCCACGTGCAAGACAGACCTGCAGGGAACCGTCCAAGGGGCGTCTATGAAAGTCATCATCTGCGGTGCGGGTCAGGTCGGCTGGCAGATTGCACGGCATCTGTCCGGTGAGAGAAACGACGTGACCGTCGTGGACAACAACGCCGATCTGGTGCGACGTGCGACCGATACTCTGGACGTGCAGGGTATCCACGGCCACGCAAGCTATCCGGATGTTCTTGAACGCGCCGGCGCACGGGATGCCGACATGATCATCGCGGCAACCCACTCGGACGAGGTAAACATGGTCACCTGCCAGGTGGCGCACTCGGTCTTCGCCATTCCGCGCAAGATCGCGCGGCTTCGGGCGCAAAGCTATCTTACGGCGATCTATTCGGACCTGTACCGCCGCGACCACCTGCCGATCGACGTGGTCATCAGTCCCGAACGCGAGGTCGCCGAAGCGGCTCTTCGGCGGCTGAATGCGCCGGCAGCCTTCGATACCGAACAGTTCCTCGAAGGCGAGGTGCAGCTACTCGGTCTTCAGCTCGACGCGGATTGCCCCGTTCTCAACACACCGCTGCGCCAGCTGACGGACCTGTTCTCGACGTTGCGTGCGATTGTCGTCGGCGTCCGGCGGAAAGAAAAACTATTCGCCCCAGAACCTGGCGACCAGTTGTTTGCCGATGACCAGATCTACGTGGTCACTCATTCCGAGGACATCAATCGCACCTTCGAGATCTTCGGCAAGACCGTCCAAAGGCAGGAACGGGTCATCATCATCGGCGGCGGCAACGTGGGCCTGGCGGTGGCGCGCGCGCTGGAGGGACGCACGGACCGACTCCGGACCAAGGTGATCGAGAAGAACCGCGCTTGCGCCGAACGGGCTGCCGATGCGCTCGAGCGCACCATCGTGCTGAATGGTGACGGCCTGAGCATGGAGCTTCTGGCGGAAGCGGGCGTCGACAGGGCAGATGCTATCCTTGCGGTGACAGACGACGACAAAACGAACCTTCTGGCCAGCGTGCGTGCCAAGCAGGCAGGTTGCCAGATGGCGATCGCCCTGGTCAACGACCCGACGCTTCTGCCGCTGATGGATGCTCTGGAGATCGACGCCTACATCAATCCGCGCGCCACCACTGTCTCGTCGATCCTGCGCCACATCCGGCACGGGCGGGTGCGCGGCGTATACTCCATCGGCGACGCCGAAGCCGAGGTAATCGAAGCGCAGATCCTGGGGACATCGCCGCTGGCCGGCAAACTGATCCGGGACATCGACTTTCCCGAGGGGGTGCTGGTCGGTGCGGTGATGAAGGACGGAAAAGTGGTTAAGCCCACGGGCAGCCTTCGCATCGACGAGGGCGACGTGATCGTGGTCTTCGCGCTGGCCGACGACGTCCCCGAGGTCGAGCGGCTGTTCCAGGTCACGATCGAATTCTTCTGATGGCCGCTCGGCTCGCAAATCTTCCCTTCATTGTCGTCCTGATGGGGATTGGCGCGCTGGCGATGATGGTTCCGGCGATCCATGGACTTGCGACGCGGGACCACGAAACGGCACGGGCATTCTTCTACTCCGGTGTCCTGTTCCTGGCGCTTTTCATCATGGTCGCGCTAGCGACCTCGAATTATCGTATCCGCAGGCAGGGGCGAAGCCACCTTATCTCGATCCTGATGGCCTTTTCGGCACTGCCGATCATGCTGGCCGTTCCGTTCAAGGAGGCTGTGCCCGATACCTCGTTCTTCAATGCCTACGTCGAGATGGTGTCTTCTCTGACGACGACGGGGATGACGCTGTTCGAGCCTGCGCGCCTGCCGCCCTCGGTGCATCTCTGGCGAGCGTTCGTCGCCTGGTTGGGCGGCTTCTTCGTCTGGGTGACTGCCATCGCGATAATGGCGCCGCTCAATCTGGGTGGTTTCGAGGTGGCGTCTCCTTCGGAGATCGGGGCAGGCACAGCGACCGGAACGCATCAGATAGACCGGGTCGCAGACGCGTCCGAGCGGCTGGTACGGTTCGGACTCTTCTTCCTGCCAATCTACAGCGGACTGACGCTGTCGCTCTGGATCGCTCTCCTGATTGCTGGCGACCAGTCGCTGGTGGCGCTCTGCCACGCGATGTCGACCCTCGCGACCTCCGGTATTTCTCCGGTGGGCGGGCTGGGCGGCAGCAATGCAGGGGTGGCCGAAGAGTTACTGATCCTGGTGTTTCTCGCGTTTGCGCTGTCCCGCCTGACGTTCTCGAGGGACGACCGCAGGCAGAGATGGCGAAGCCTGGCGCGTGACCCGGAACTGCGTCTTGGCCTGCTCATCATAATCTCACTCTCGACACTCCTGTTCTTTCGTCATTTCGCGGCGAGCATGGAAGAGGGTGTAACAGTGACCGCACGGGATGGTCTCCTCGGCTTTTGGGGGGCGCTGTTCACCGTTGCATCGTTCCTGACCACGACCGGCTTTGAATCGGTGCACTGGGCCACTGCGCGCACCTGGTCGGGCCTGGGGTCTCCTGGCGTTCTGCTTTTGGGGCTGGCGGTCTTTGGCGGAGGCGTTGCAACCACGGCGGGAGGCGTCAAGCTTCTGAGGGTCTACGCGCTCTACAAGCACGGTCTGCGCGAGATGGAGAAGTTGGTGCAGCCGTCCTCGGTCGGCGGAGCGGGGCAGGTTGCCCGGCGGTTCAGGAGGCAGGGTGCCTATGTGGCCTGGGTCTTCTTCATGTTGTTCGCGTTGTCGATCATGGTCGTGATGCTGGCATTGTCGATGGTCGCGGGCGTCGATTTCGAATCCGCGATGATCCTGACCATCGCGTCTCTGTCCACGACAGGTCCGCTGACGGAAGTTGCGGGGGATGTGCCGGTCGATCTGGCAGCGTTGAATGACGCCGCCAAAACCATTGTGACGGCAGCGATGATTCTCGGTCGGCTCGAGACTTTGGCGATCATCGCGCTTCTCAATCCCGATTTTTGGCGGTAGAGCCGGGGAAGCTTTTGAAATGGCGTTGTTAAGGTCCGTTGCGATCGCTTTTTGGGGGTAGTCAGTTTCCGTATCCCGTTTCATAGTGGTCGGACGTTCCACAAGCCGGTCACAGGCTGGCGGCAAGAAAAAAGGCTATAAAACTCATGGCTTCGGACAGACAGAACTTGCAGGACGCATTTCTGAACCATGTCAGAAAGACAAAGGTCCCCGTGACCATTTTTCTGATCAATGGGGTCAAGCTTCAGGGCGTCATCACCTGGTTCGACAACTTTTGTGTGTTGCTGCGCCGCGATGGCCAGTCGCAATTGGTCTACAAGCATGCGATTTCGACCATCATGCCGGCTCAGCCGATCAGTCTTTACGAGGGTGAAGAATAAGATTGGAAACGACGGCGGCGAAAGACACACGCGCGCTCGTTCTGCATCCTGACATCACAAGTGACCCGGACCGCAGAGGGGCGCAGCATGCGCTGGATGAAGCCGTGTCGCTGGCGCATGCCCTTCCGGGGCTGGATGTCGCCGGAGCCGAGGTCGTGCGTCTTCAGAAACGACAACCGGGGAAGCTGTTCGGGAAAGGCAAGATCGAGGAGCTGGGTCAGCGCATCGCTGCCGAGGAGATCGGGCTTGTCCTGATCGACGGTACGGTGACGCCGGTGCAACAAAGGAACCTCGAACGCGACTGGAAGACCAAGATCCTGGACCGCACCGGACTGATTCTCGAGATCTTCTCGGACCGCGCGGCAACGCGGGAGGGCGTGCTTCAGGTCGAGATGGCGGCGCTGTCGTATCAGCGCACAAGGTTGGTCCGCGCATGGACCCACCTCGAGCGTCAGCGCGGCGGTCTTGGCTTCGTCGGTGGGCCCGGCGAGACACAGATCGAGGCCGACCGTCGTGCGATCGACGATCAGTTGGTTCGGCTGAAGCGGCAACTCGACAAGGTCGTGAAGACCCGGACTTTGCACCGGGCGGCACGTGCGAAGGTGCCTTATCCCGTCGTCGCGCTCGTCGGCTATACCAACGCGGGCAAGTCGACGTTGTTCAACCGACTTACCGGGGCAGACGTGCTGGCCAAGGACATGCTGTTCGCGACGCTCGATCCAACGATGCGGGCGGTAAGACTGCCCTCGGGGCGGGATGTGATCCTGTCCGACACCGTGGGTTTCATCTCG
>CAZRNL010000139.1:0-7590 GCA_964601395.1 uncultured Silicimonas sp.
ACTTTCTGGCTGCGACACAAGCAACGCGGCACGACGCATTCAGTGACGCCGCGCCGGGAAAGATCCTGCATGAGCACAGGAACGGAGAAATGGCGCGCATCGGCGCTGTTCCCTTTCACCACTATTACGGCGGAATAGACCAGACGCTGCTGTTCATCATTCTTGCTCGCGACTACTGGCTGCGTACCGCCGATCGGGATCGGATCGTCCGTCTTGAGCCTGCGCTTCGGGCCGCACTTTCCTGGGCGACCAACGACGGAGATCTGAACCGGGACGGCTTCATCGAGTACGCGCGGTCATCGGAGTCAGGGCTGCGGAACCAGGGATGGAAGGATTCCGAGGACGCAATCTTTCACGCCGACGGCGAACTCGGGCCAAGTCCGATCGCGCTCATCGAGGTTCAGGGATATCATGTCGCTGCTCTTCGCGCGGCGGCAGACCTGATGGCCGTTCTCGGAGCTTACGACGAGGTTCCTCTTTTCCACCAGAAGGCAGACGAACTGGTCAACCGGATCGACGAGGCGTTCTGGGATGATGAGTTGGGAACATTCTGCATCGCCATCGACGGAAAAGGGCGGTCGGTGCGCGTTGGGGCGTCCAATGCCGCGCATCTGTTGTATTGCGACGCGCTTCTCGAGCCGCGTCGTGAACGTTTGATTGACACGTTTCGGTCGACCAAATTCCGGTCGGGGTGGGGCATCCGGACACTTTCCACTGATGCGATACGCTACAATCCGATGGGCTATCACAACGGCAGCGTATGGCCCCACGATACCAGCATTATTACAGCCGGTATTGCCCGATCGGGCGACACCCGGCTTGCAGCCGAAATAACCGGTGAGTTGTTCGATGCCAGCGGCCATTTTCCAGAGCACCGCCTGCCCGAGTTGTGGTGCGGTATCTCGCGCGAAGAGAGCGGTCGACCGGTGGCCTATCCCTCGGCCTGCTCGCCGCAGGCCTGGTCTGCCGGGGCACCCTTCCTGTGTCTTCAGGCATGCCTCGGATTAAAGATAGACGCGCCGATGGAAACGGTCACGTTAACGCGGCCCGCTCTGCCGGCAGGCATCGATGTGGTGAACATCAACGGTCTGCACGTCGGAAAGGGACAGGTTCACCTTCGGTTCAAGCGCAGGGCTGACGGTGGTGCCGATGTCGAGACCCTATCCGCCGACCATGGTGTTCAAGTCGACCTAGTGGAAGTCTGATCCAGCTTGTCGGTTCCGCAACTGGTCGGAGCGTGCCGACAAGTACGGTCCGGCGTTGCAGCGCCTCTTTCGAGCTAGAAAAAAATCAGCGCGACCGAGCCCGCATACAACAAAAGGACAAGCGCACTTTCGAACCCGATATTTCCCGGACCGAACTTCTGGCGACGTATCATGCCGAGCAGAAGCACGGCGGTCATCAGCATCGCGATCAGGCCGGTCGTGCGGTCCTGTTCTGACATTTCCGCGTAAATCGAACCGGTGTAGAAGACATCGGCGGCGCTGAGAAACATGACCTCGAACGCATTGCCTCCGATCACATCCCCGACCGCGAGACTTACCGCGCCAATGCGAACGGCCGCAATCGCGGTGACCAGTTCAGGAAGCGAGTTCGCGATTGCGGCGAAGATGGTGCCGACTGCGGATTCCGACAGCGCGGTCTTGTTGACGATCCCGATGCTCGCTTCGCCGATAAAATACCCCGACACTGCGGTAATCCCCGCATAAAAGAGGAATCGCAGCCATAACGAGCGGTCGGAGGCGGCGTCGCTTCCCTGCTCGGGCTCCGAGATTTCCTCGCGCGTTTCATCGGTCTGAACAGGTTTCCACATGGGATCATTCTGGATCCGAGAGAGCAACCTCAGTCCGAACGCATAGGCAAGTGGGATCAGAAACGAGACAGGGTGGATGCCCCAGATCGTCACCGGCGGCTCTGCGGCGGCAATGAGAGGCATCGAGAGCAGAGCCACGAGAAGGACACCTTGCGCCAGCCCTGTTGCGCTTGCCGCCGCGTGTTCAAGATTGGCGCGCCGGTAGAAGAGGTCGGCGACAGCGATGAAGGCTGTCTGTGCCGTCAGCCCACCGAGCGCGTTACCGATTGCCAGACCGGGCGCGTCTTGCGCGGCTGTCGTCATCGACGTGATCGCACCCGGTAGAGACGTGGCGGCCCCCACGAAAAGCGCTCCGGCGACGATCTCACCCATGCCGGTCCTGTCGGCCAGCTCGTCGGCAACACCGGAGAGCCTTGTGCCGGCGAGAGCGATGGCGGCTGCAGCGGCGATGAACACGCCGATGATTGACCAGAGCGAGAGGTCAACAACAACCGAAGACACACGTCCGCCGCTTCCGGAACACACGCGGGAAATGGATCATCCTCGGAACATCCCAATCAGATGCTGAAGGAAACTCACACTATCGAGCAGCTCGCGATTGGAGCTGTTCATAGTTGAAGTTCTCGATCGTATCGATCTGTTCCGCGCCGTAGGGCAGGTCGTAGCGAGAGCCGTTCATTGGAGATTGGCCGCGATAGGCATAAGGATAGGCGTAGTACCCGCGTCGACCGTACGTGCCGGCGTCCGCTACGATTGCGGAAATTGCGTTATCTTGCACGATGATATCGCAGATATAACCGTAGCGCGCTCCGTCCGAAAGGTAGACGTAGTCGCCGATCAGGTCGGTTGCCTTGAAGATGCCCTGACCGGCCGCGAGGTCGTCATTTACCGGCATTGTCGCGTCGGTGTCGGCTTCCGAGATCACCTGTTCGCTGTCCCAGTAGTCGCCGAACACGTCGTAGTCATCGACGGAGTCCTCAGTGACGGGGACTTGCACCTGATCAAAGCTGTCGCTCATGGTGATTTCCTCCCATGGCACGTGGACATGGGTGTCGCCGATATCCCAGAAGCCACCGACTTCTGCAATGATGCCAAGAACTTCGCCCTCGTTGCTGAAGATTATATTCTCGATATCTCCGATTTCCTCGCCCGTCGAGCCGATAACATCGGCGCCAAGCGCGTTGTCGACGCTCCAGCCGTCGGCATAGAGAGGCTGGTAATTCCAACCGGACAGCAATTGCACTTCGTCCTGAGCAAAGGCCGGGGCACAGGTGACCAGAGCAAGGACGCTTGCAGCGTTCGTAATCGTGAACTGTTTCATTTCGATCTCCTTCTGGTATCTCAATTCAGGCGATTGCCCAAAGGCACCCGCCGTATCGGAAACAGTTGGGATTTCAATTTGTTCCGAGCGGATATCGCTGGGATGATGTTGCATTGCCCTGGTCGACGGCGCCCGGAGTGACGCAGTGAGCATGGCTCTCTCGGCTTCTTGAGTCGTCGCATTCGAGTGCGGACGGATCAAAACATCCCTTGGCGCGTTATCTATCGTGAACAACCAGCGAAAGGTGTGATCGGATGGCTCCTCGTGCACTCTGGAAAGGCCAACTCAGGCTGTCGCTCGTATCCATTCCGGTCGAGCTTTACGCCGCGCACAATTCCAGTGCCCGCGTTTCTTTCCGGCAGATCCACAAACCTTCGGGCAAGCGCATCCAGTACGAAAAATCGGTGGCTGGCGTCGGTCCGGTCGACGCGGGCGACATCGTCAAGGGCTATGATGTCGGCGATGATGAATACATCCTTCTCGATCCCGAGGAGGTCGACGCGATCAAGCTGGAGACGAAGAAGACTCTGGAACTGGTGCAGTTCGTCGGGGCCTGCGAAATCCCACCGATCTACTTCGACAAACCGTACTACCTCGTCCCGACCGACGATCTGGCGCAGGACGCGTATCGAGTCATTCGAGACGCCTTGAATGAATCGCAGAAGGTGGGCTTGGGCCAGGTCACGATGCGCGGCAAGGAGTACCTCGCGGCTATCAAGCCGTGCGGCGATGGCCTGCTGCTGGAAACGCTGCACTACGCCGACGAAATTCGCGACAGCGAACCGTTGTTCTCGCAGATCAAGGACGCCAAGGCCGACAAGGAGTTGCTGGAGTTGGCCACGAGCCTCATCGACAAGAAGACCGCTGCCTTCCGAGCTGAAGCCTTTACCGATCACTATGCGGAAGCGATGAACGACCTGCTCCAGGCAAAGTTGAAGAACAAGAAGACGCCGCGTGTGTCCGCCGACGAAGATGCCCGCCCGTCGGGAGAGAATGTCGTCGATCTGATGGCGGCACTCAAGCAGAGCCTGGAAGCAAGCGACAGCAAGAAAGGTAAGCGCAAGACGAAGAAGGCGTCGTAGATGCGAGAAGTCCATGACAGACTTTCCGAATACAACGCGCGGCGCGATTTCTCGCGAACGAAGGAGCCGGCCGGGAAGCGGGGTAAGATCCGGCGCGCCGGGCTGAGGTTTCTGGTCCAGAAACATGCAGCGCGGCGGCTGCACTATGACCTGAGGCTCGAATGGGACGGCGTACTGCTGAGTTGGGCCGTCACCAAGAGGCCAAGCGCGGATCCGGGCGAGAAAAGACTGGCCGTGCGAACGGAAGATCATCCGCTTGAATACGGCGACTTCGAAGGGACGATTCCCGAAAAGCAATACGGCGGCGGCGTGGTCATGCTGTGGGACGAGGGGACGTGGCTGCCCGATGGCGATCCTGATACGGGATTAAAGGACGGAAAGCTGAAGGTCGTTCTGCAGGGCCGGAGGATGCGCGGCCGTTGGGCTCTGGTGCGAATGCGCAAGCGCGGCAGCGAGGAGCGCGAGAACTGGTTGCTGATCAAGGAACGCGATGCGTTCGTAACGGACGATCCCGACAGTCTGACAGATCCCGAGGCTTCGTCGATCAGGACCGGTCGGTCGATGGAAGAGATCGAAGCCGGCTCAAAGGTCAGAAGAAAGGTTCCGGAAAGCACTGCGGCCCGGAGCGTTCCGCAGCCTGCCTATCGCAAGCCGCAGTTGGCGACGCTTTTCGATCACGCCCCGGACGGCGACGACTGGATTCACGAGACCAAGTTCGATGGCTACCGCTGTCTCGCGGCGATAGGTAAGGGCGGAACCCGGCTATTCACCCGCAATGGCCACGATTGGACCGAGAAGTTCGAAGCTCTCGACGGCGCGTTCGATACCTTGCCGTGCAAGTCCGCCCTGATCGACGGAGAGGTGGTGGCAGCACAGGTCCGGGCCTCGGCGTTCTCATCCCTCCAGGACGCACTTTCAAAAGGCGCTGCATTGGTCTTCTACGCGTTCGATCTCTTGTCTCTGGACGGCACGTCGCTGGTCGACGAACCGCAGATGGTGCGTCGGGAACGCCTTGCAGAACTGACGGACATCCTGCCAGAAGGCGGACCACTTCGGATCAGCGAATACGTTCGTGGCAACGGCCCCGATGTCTTTTCGCGCGCGTGCAAGGCAGGCGCGGAAGGGATCATCAGCAAGCGCACCGATGCACCGTATCGCGGGTCCCGGACAAAGGCCTGGCGGAAGATCAAATGCACCAGAAGGCAGGAGTTCGTCATTGGCGGCTTGTCTCGCTCGGACAAGGCTGGGCGCCCCTTTGCGTCGCTGCTGTTGGGTGAGTTTGGAAGTGACGGCCTGCGGTATCGCGGCCGGGTTGGAACCGGCTTCGGCGAACAGGATTTCGAGCGGATCGAGAAGGCAGTCCGCCACCGAAAAACGACGCCGTTCATCACTGTTCCGGATAGCATTGCCAAGTCCGCAGAATGGCTGACGCCTGACACCGTGGCGGAGGTCGAATTCACCGAATTCACCGCGAACGGGAACATCCGGCACGGCAGCTTTCTTGGGCTTCGCGAAGACAAGGCGGCGCGTGATGTGACGATCGAACAGCCCGAGGAAGTGGACATGGACAACATCGAGGTAGGCGGCGTCAAGATCAGCAATCCGAACCGACGCGTCTTCGGCAAGGCGAGCTTCACGAAGCTGGATGTTGCGCGATACTACGAACAGGCGGGAAAGCGACTGGGCGATATTGCGGGGCACCGTGCCCTTTCGCTGCTGCGGTGTCCCGCCGGTCTGGACGATGAGTGCTTTTTCCAGAAGCACGGGCACCAATCCATGCCCGAAGCGCTTCACCGCATCGACATAGAGGAAAGCGACGGCGAAACGGCTGAGTATCTTTATGCCACAGGTACCGAGAGTTTCGTGGCAGCGGCACAAATGGGGACGCTCGAGTTTCACATCTGGGGTTCACGAATAGACCGTCTGGACAGGCCTGACAGATTGGTCTTCGACCTCGACCCCGACGAAGGGCTTGGCTGGGACGATGTGCGCGGTGCTGCAACCGATCTTCGTGGCTGGCTTGAGGATCTGGGTCTGCAAAGCGGCGTTCTGGTCACCGGTGGCAAGGGCGTTCACGTCTGGTTGCCACTGCGTCGGACCCGAGGATGGGACACGGTCAAGACATTTGCCAAGACCTTGGCTCATGTCATGGAGGCAAAGGAGCCAAAGCGCTTCGTTGCCACGATGTCGAAGGCAAAACGCAAGGGACGCATCTTTGTCGATTGGCTGCGGAATGAGCGCGGCGCCACGGCAATCTCTCCCTGGTCGCTTCGGGCTCGTGCCGGCGCTCCGGTCGCAGTCCCTGTCGAATGGGACGAGTTGCAGGGCCTGGACTCACCGAGAAGCTTCACACTCGCCAATATCGGCGAGCGTCTTGAAAGACCGTGCCCCTACCTCACCAGACGTGAGGACCTTCAGACCCTCGACAACAAGACCGTGGCCAGGCTGCAATCCTGGATCGACGAGGTGTGACGAAGATAGCGAGGAACAGGAAGGCGCGGTTTTTGGCGAATGGGTCCGGAACAATGCCCGCACAGGGCTGTTCCTACTCGCATGCAAACCTAATCAATGGAGCTCGACCGGCATGGCCAAGGACAAGAAGTTGGAAGACCTGTACTACGACACGCTGAAGGACATCTACTACGCCGAACGCAAGATCCTCAAATCATTGCCGAAGATGAAGCGGGCGGCACAGTCGGAGGACCTGAAGGCCGCCTTCGAAAAGCATCGCGAGGAAACCGAAGGGCATGTGGATCGCCTGCAGAGAGTTTTCGAGATCCTCGGCAAGCGTGCGCAGGGCAAGACCTGTGACGCAATCGAGGGCATCATTTCCGAAGGCGAAGAGATCATCGATGAGTTCAAGGGTACCGAAGCGCTCGACGCGGGACTGATCTCTGCGGCTCAGGCGGTCGAGCACTATGAAATCACGAGGTACGGTACCCTGAAGAATTGGGCGGAAGAGCTTGGCTTCTCTGACGCTGCCAAACTTCTTGACGAAACTCTTCGTGAGGAAAGCAAAATGGACCAGGATCTCACGAAGCTGGCCAAATCCTCGGCTAACGAACGCGCGAAAGCCAAGAAGGCCGCGTAGGGTGTCCACCAGGGTCGCTGCGGCAGTTGCGGCGACCCTACTTCCGAGATGTTAGTCAGGAAGCGCGGGTGAGTTGGTGAAATGAAGCCTGTGTCACCTGATTGTCCCCAAGGTTCCGGAGACGATACAAATTTCAGGTTTCGGGCGATGGGTCCGGTGGAGCACTGTCGGCCTTGACGGCACCACGCATGCCCGAGGGCATGGCTTTCCCGACGGTTGTATCGACGCCTGTCTGCGCTTCGGTCTCGGCATTCAGTTCGGCCCCCAAAAGGATGACGAAAGC
>CAZRNL010000140.1:0-7575 GCA_964601395.1 uncultured Silicimonas sp.
GATCGGCGCGGCCCCGAACCCCGGGCTCAGCGAATGGGTCGAGGACAAGGTCGCCGCAAGCGACCGCCCGGAACTGACCAGCGCGGGCATCGTGGTCTCGGGTGGGCGCGGCGTCGGGTCGGAAGCCGACTTCGCATTGATCGAAAAGCTGGCCGACAAGCTGGGTGCCGCCGTAGGCGCATCGCGAGCCGCGGTCGATTCGGGCTTTGCTCCAAACGACTGGCAGGTCGGTCAGACCGGCAAGGTCGTCGCCCCCGATCTTTACGTGGCCGTCGGCATCTCGGGCGCGATCCAGCACCTTGCCGGCATGAAGGACAGCAAGATCATCGTTGCGATCAACAAGGACGAGGAAGCTCCGATCTTCCAGGTCGCCGACTATGGTCTCGTCGCCGACTTGTTCACCGCAGTACCAGAACTGATCGAGAAGCTCTGAACTCCGGGAACGATCCATCGGAAAGGTCCTCCGTCGACCGGCGGAGGGCCTTCCCGTGGCCTTCGACAAAGCCCGAAACGGGTCCGGCAAGGGTCTCGGCGATCCTGGCGTGAAGCGTCGCATCACCCTGAGCGCACCCGAAGGGAACACCCGCCTCGTCCTGTTCGCGGGAAGGCCGCACCACCTCGACAAGACCGGACGCGAACTCTCCGATCTCGTCCAGCATCGCGCGGTTCACAAAGGCAGGATCCGCGCAGGGCGTGTCCGTTGCGGCGTCGTCGGGACTGTGATCGGACATCCAGAGCAGCACGACGTTGCCTGTGATCGTCGTCAGCACTCGACGCATCCGCTGAACCCAAGCCCATCGCAGTTCCTCGACCACGACGGCGAAGCGGTCAGGCGATCCTGCAGACAGGCCCGACAACAGATGGCCGGTGAAGTTGAACTCGGTGAAATCGATCTCGGGGTACATCTGCCGCAGATGATCCGAACTGGTCAGAAACCGGTCATTGCGACGCGGGTGCACGCAGTACAGCCGGTTCGACATGTTCTGCGCGCCCATGATCTGGATCACCGTTACCTTCGCACGCGAAGCGATGTCGAGAAGCCAGCGTTCGTTGCTGAACAGCGACACGCCCGCGTGCATCACACCAAGGTTCACGACTGGCACGCCGATCCAGTCTTCCAACAGGTGCGGATAGGGATTGCGAACGAACTTGCCGTAGGTCTCGCTGCCGCCAAGGACAGCGATGAACGGTTCATCGAACGATCTCTCCGGACCCCTGAGGACCAGCTTGGAGCCATCGTAATGGCAGATATCATAGGTCTCGCGACCCGTCGTTTCATCTTGAGCGCACATCAATCCCACCCCGGCGTTGTACGTGCGGCCAGATTCGCCGCAACCGGTTGAGAATTTCCTAAAGGTTGGATTTTAGAGGTCCGGGACGCTCCCTCGGGTCTTGCGTGGGGAACAGGCGTGCGCCTATGGTCACGCCGGATCGAAAGGACGGGTCATGGACATCAGGAAAGTCGGGATCGTCGGTGCCGGGCAGATGGGCAACGGCATCGCACATGTCTTCGCGCTGGCGGGATACGATGTGCTGATGACGGACGTCAGCCGCGATGCGCTCGACAAGGCGCGCAGCCTGATCGAGTCGAACCTCGACCGACAGGCGGGTCGGGGCAAGATCAAGGCCGAGGAGCGCGATGCCGCAATGGCGCGCATCGCGACGACGCTGACGCTGGCCGACCTTGGCAAGACCGATCTGGTGATCGAGGCCGCGACCGAACGCGAAACCGTCAAGGCCGCCATCTTCGAAGACCTGGTGCCGCACCTGGGTCCTCATACGATCCTGACATCGAACACCTCCTCGATCTCGATCACGCGCCTGGCAAGCCGCACCGATCGGCCCGAAAAGTTCATGGGCTTCCACTTCATGAACCCGGTTCCCATCATGCAACTGGTCGAGCTGATCCGCGGCATCGCAACCGACGACGAAACCTATGAAACGCTGAAGGCCGTGGTCGAGAAGCTGGGCAAGACATCAGCCACCGCCGAGGATTTCCCCGCGTTCATCGTCAACCGCATCCTGATGCCGATGATCAACGAAGCGGTTTATACGCTTTATGAAGGCGTGGGATCCGTGCTGTCCATCGACCAGGCCATGAAGCTTGGCACGAACCATCCGATGGGACCGCTGGAACTGGCCGATTTCATCGGGCTGGACACCTGCCTTGCGATCATGAACGTGCTGCATGACGGGCTGGCGGACACCAAGTACCGCCCCTGCCCGCTACTGACGAAGTACGTCGAGGCCGGATGGCTTGGCCGCAAGACCGAGCGCGGCTTCTACGACTATCGCGGAGAGGTCCCCGTTCCTACGCGCTAGGGCGTCACATATCCTCGCCGAAGCGGTCCGCGACAAGCGCCCCGATGGCGTCGGCCAGTGCTTGTGCCTCTGTTCCGCGCGTTTCCACGTCGATCGAGGTGCCCCGCGAGGCTGCGAGCATCAGCAATCCCATGATACTGTCGCCCGAAGCCGACAGCCCGTCCCGCGATACTTCGGCCTTGGCATCGAAGCCTTCGACAAGTTCGACCAGCTTTGCGGATGCGCGGGCATGAAGCCCTTTTTCGTTGACGATTTCGAAGCTGCGCTTGACCGTTTGCGCCATCTCATCCTCCGTCGAAACTGTTTATATACTTGCGCCCCGCCGCCAGTGCGGCCGCGATGGCCTCGTCCAGCGGTTTGTGCCGTGACTTGGCGAGCTTGATCAGCATGGGAAGGTTCGCGCCATAGACGATCTTGCGATCGGACGGATTGCACGCGCGCAAACTGAGGTTCGAGGGCGAGCCGCCGAACATGTCGGTGACAACGACCACGCCGTCACCCGCATCGACGCCATCCGCCGCGGCACAGATTTCCGCCTGCTTGACGCCGCGGTCATGGTCCGGCTCGATCGAGATTGCCCGCACGCCCGACTGCTTGCCCACGACGTGTTCAACTGCGGCCAGATACTCTCTGGCGAGGCCACCATGTGCGACGATCACAATGCCGATCAAGAACCCGTCCCCAAGTCAGTCACGCGAAGCCATATTGCTTCGACGCTCCAGTTCCCGATGGCGAGTTGACACCTGCCAATCCTGCTCTGCAAGCGCATTCGCCAGTTTTTCCGTAACGAAAACCGACCTGTGCTGTCCGCCGGTACAGCCTATGGCAATCGCCAGCGAGGTCTTGCCTTCTTCGATGTAGGCCGGGATGAGACTTGAGATCAGCCCGGACACCCGTGCGAAAAAATCCGCGAACCTCGGGTCGGCTTCGATGTAGCTGCCGACTTCTGCATCGCGTCCGTCGCGGGCCTTCAATTCCGGCTCCCAATGCGGATTGGCCAGGAAACGGACATCGAAGACCATGTCGACACCGCGCGGGAGGCCTCGCTTGAAGGAAAAGCTCTCAACCAGAAGCGACATCGAGGCGCGACCGCCTTCCGCGAAGAGACGCCCGATCTCGGCGCGCAGATCGTGCGGGGTCATGTCGGTCGTATCTATCAGGAAGTCGGACATCTGACGGATCGGTATCAGCAGCTCGGACTCGCGTTCGATACCCACCTCCGGCGTTCCCGAGGGCGCAAGCGGGTGTCTGCGGCGCGTCTCGGAGTACCGCCGGATCAGGACATCGGTGCGGCAGTCCAGAAACAGAAGTTCCGCCTGGACATTCGGAAGGGTGGTCAGCCGATCGAAGACAGCCAGCATCGCCTCGACTGAAAAGTCCCTGTTGCGCACATCTATGCCCAGCGCCAGCGGGCGGCTGAGGGGCGGACCGCCGGTCACCCGCTCGACCAGCGACAGGGGCAGATTGTTGATGCTCTCGAAGCCCAGATCCTCAAGAGCGTTGATCGTCGTGGTGCGCCCGGCGCCCGATGCGCCAGTCACCAGAAGAACCCGGCCTGCGGACGCCGATGTGTCATCCTTGATCATGGTTCCGCGCGGTCTCCCTTGAGGTAGAGAACCAGCATAGAAGCAAACGCCCGGCTCTCAACCCCGGCCAGCAGGGGAAGGACCTCACCCGCAATCACGATTTCGCGCCGCTTTGGCAGGCGGGCCGTTTCCTTCTGGTCAAGGTCGATGACGGCCTTCGCGCGCGCCATCACGACCGGAGCCCGCAACAGGCCCAGACCGCGCGCTTCGATGAGGCCGCGGATGGTCTCGGGCGCCGACAGTATCAGCCCGCCTTCGGGATGCCGTCGCACCTCGACGCGGTCATCCGCGACAAGGTCGGCGCCGAGCGCCATCATTTCGAGCGCAAGACTTGACTTGCCGGACCCGGGCGCGCCGGTTATCAGAAGACCGCGACCATCAACGGCTACGGCGGAGGCGTGGATCATCAGGGCCCGATCGTCCGACCGCACCACAGCGAGCACGTCAGACGGGCAGGCCGACGACGAACCGCGCGCCCAGAGGATCGGATGCCAGGTCTGCGTCGGTCGGACGGATGTTCTCGGCCCAGATCACACCGCCATGCGCCTCGACGATCTGCTTGGAGATCGCCAGACCAAGGCCGGAGTTGTTGCCGAAATGGCTGACCGGCCGTTCGGTGTAGAAGCGGTTGAAGATCTTGGTCAGCGCCTGCTCGGGAATGCCGGGCCCGGTGTCCTCGACCACGACAAGCACACGGTTCTCGCGCTTGCGGACCCAGACACGGATCGCGTCGCCGTCATCGCAGAACGAGATCGCGTTGGACAGAAGGTTCACGAACACCTGCGCCAGGCGGCTTTCCAGCCCTTCGATGATGATCGCTTCCTTCGGCATGTCGGTGATGAACTCGACCCCCTTCTCGCGCGCCTCGTTGCCAAGGTAGTCGGTCAGGTTGGTGATCATCTTGAGAAGATCGAAGGGTTCCTCTTCCTCCTTCACCAGTTCGCTGTCGAGCCGGGAGGCGTTGGAGATGTCGCTGACCAGACGGTCGAGGCGACGTGTATCGTGCTCGATCACATCCAGAAGCTTGTTCTTCTGGTCGTCGCGCTTGGCGAAACGCAGCGAGGCGACGGCCGAACGCAGCGAGGCGAGCGGGTTCTTGATCTCGTGGGCCACATCGGCGGCAAACTGTTCGTTGGCGTCGATCCGGTCGTATAGCGCCGCGACCATGCCGCGAAGCGCCCCGGACAACCGACCGATCTCGTCCGGTCGCGCGGTCAGATCAGGTATGCGCACGCGGCTCGGGCTGAATTTGCGGGCGTTGCGTTCGCGTCCGATCTCGGCGGCGGCCGCAAGGTCGGACAGCGGATTGGCGATGGTCGAGGCCAGTACCAGCGACAGGCCGATAGAGACCAGGATCGCAATCACGAACATCTGCAGGATTTGCTCGCGTTCGCCACGCACAAGGTTGTCGATTTCTCCCGCTTCGCTGGCGATGGCGAGGACGCCGACCGGAACACCGCCGGCGCTGACCGGTGTCGCGACCGAAAAGATCGTACTGCCCGAGATATCGCGCGTCGTCAGGATCTGGGTGCCAGCCGACAAGGCTTCGGCAACAACGCTCGCGGCGGCTGTTGTCTGAGCCGCGCTGTCTCCGGGCTCGGCCAGTTCCTTGCCAAAGACGAACGCCAGACCGCCCCAGATCGTATCCAGAAGGTCGGTCAGCATCGTCGATCGGACATCGGGCTGCATCGAGTCCGCAATCGACGGGACGCGGGGCCGGTCCCGCGAGGATCCGACAAGGACGCCGTCGGCGTCGTAGAGGAAGATATCGGCGGAGGCGGGAGCGTTCAGGGCTGACAGGGCCCCCGACAGGTCGGGGCCGTCCGAACCTTGAGCGGTGTCGGCCAACTGGGCCTCGAGGATCGAGGCAACGAGTTCCGCCTCGATCACCAGCGCGCGCTCGCGCTGATAGACAAGGCTGTCCCGGAACGGGTTCAGGAAAAGGACCCCCGCCACCAGGACGAGGATCGCAAGAAGGTTGAACGTGATGATTTTCCGGGCCAGCGGAGACCGGTTCATGGCGATGACGCCACGCCTGTCCCGCTGGGCCCGAGCCTCGGTTTCCCTGGCAGCGTCGGGGCCGATCCAGTCTTCGCCTAGAACGACCTCGGCCTGCCTCGCCGGTTTTGCACCCGCCACGTTGACCCCCTCGGCGGACATCTACTCCTCGTTGTAGCGGTATCCGATACCGTACAGCGTCTCGATCGCCGAGAAGTCATCGTCCACCATCCGCATTTTCTTGCGCAGCCGCTTGATGTGACTGTCGATGGTGCGGTCGTCGACGTATACCTGATCGTCGTAGGCCACATCCATCAGTTGATCGCGGCTTTTCACGAAGCCCGGACGCTGTGCCAGCGCCTGCAACAGCAGGAACTCCGTGACCGTCAGCGATACGTCGCGACCCTTCCAGGTCACCGAGTGACGAAGCGGGTCCATCCGAAGCTCGCCGCGCACCATGACCTGGGCGGTGTCGACCTCGCCGGCCTCGTCGCCGGCAATCACTTCCTGACGTCGCAGAAGCGCACGGATCCGTTCGACCAGAAGGCGCTGCGAGAACGGCTTCTTCACATAGTCGTCGGCGCCCATACGCAGGCCCAGCACTTCGTCGATCTCGTCGTCTTTCGATGTCAGAAAGATGACCGGCATCGAGGTCTTCTGGCGCACGCGCTGAAGAAGGTCCATTCCGTCCATGCGCGGCATCTTTATGTCAAAGACCGCCATATCCGGCATTTTCTTGTTGAAGGCATCAAGGGCGGCTTGCCCATCGTTGTAGGTTTCGACTTCAAAGCCCTCGGCTTCCAACGTCATGGATACGGACGTCAGAATGTTCCGATCGTCATCGACCAGTGCAATCCTGGACATGAGTGATTTCCTTTACTGCTCATGTATGCCTTCTTACTGGCACATTCTACGGTGTCTTTTTTCGGGCATATTCATGTCTGCCTTAGGGTAATTCAACAATAATGTGCGAATCATGCCTATTCGCCACGAGATCAGAACGGTATTTTCCTTTCGGAATGGCTAAATTGAGACAGTTACTCTCTTACCCTAGGTAAATTCTGGCACTTGGTGGCGCTAACCCTGAAAATTCAATGACTTGATTGCGCTAACTGTGCGGATCAGTCCTGTTCAGGTGTTCATGCTGGGCACTATAAGCAATATTATTACTCTGCAAACAGTGGTTCCGGCGTTTCCGGTCGGGCCAGAATGGACATGGTCAAGGAGCCAAGCCGCATGACACAAGGCCGCGTCAACCCCGCAAGGACACTCGAAGCGCAGGGGGTCACTGGACTGGGACAGGTCTACTACAATCTCATGGAAGCCGATCTGATCGAGCAGGCGCTTTGCCGTAGCGAAGGAACGCTGGGACAGGGCGGCACGCTGCTGGTCACGACAGGCAAGTTCACCGGCCGGTCTCCCAACGACAAGCATGTGGTCCGCACGCCGTCGGTCGAGGCGAATATCTGGTGGGAGAACAACCGCGCCATGTCGCCGGAAGGATTCGACCGGCTGTACGAGGACATGCTCGCGCACATGCAGGGCCGCGACTATTTCGTGCAGGACCTGTTCGGCGGCGCCGACCCGGCGCATCGCCTCGACGTGCGCGTCGTGACCGAGCTGGCCTGGCACTCCCTTTTCATCCGCCACATGCTGCGCCGCCCGGACC
>CAZRNL010000141.1:0-952 GCA_964601395.1 uncultured Silicimonas sp.
GTCAAGCCCACTGGCCACTCGCAGAGCGGCGGTCGCCTTTTTCAGATCGACGCCTTCAATTCCGGTACCCATACCGACGCTGGCACTGTCGCCGTGCGGAAAGACCCAGCCGTAGAAGTCAGGCGAGATCGCACCATCGTAGATCACGTCGCATCTGAGGGGATCATAGTTTCCGACCTTCCCCGGAGCCTTGATTATCTCATGGTAGGCGATGACGTAGGGAATTTTGTCGCCACCAGGCACCTCGCCGCGCGCGACATCCGACCGCGCACCGTCGGCGCCGATGATCAATCTTGTCTCGAGGCGAATTTCCTCGCCGCTCGCCTTGTCCCGAAAGATGACGCTTGGACCTTCGTTCGTCCTTTCGATACGGCGGAATGTCCCGGTAAATCGCACCGCCCCGGCCGCTTGAGCGCGCTTTCGCAAGAACTCGTCGAAATGCTCTCGATCGACCATACCGACGAAGCCGTTCTCGATAGGAATGTCGACCTGGCGTTGTGTCGGTGAAATCATCCGCGCCGTCGAAATGCGGGCGACGATCTGGTCGTCAGGAATATCGAAGTCCTGGATGAGGCGGGGCGGTA
Source organism: uncultured Silicimonas sp. (assembly GCA_964601395.1). Classification (GTDB taxonomy): domain Bacteria; phylum Pseudomonadota; class Alphaproteobacteria; order Rhodobacterales; family Rhodobacteraceae; genus JAVJUV01. The sequence goes on from CAZRNL010000141.1 coordinate 585, forward strand.
TGGCTCCTCCACACGGCTTGGTCCGACCTGCGCGGTCAATGAAGGCGACGCTCTTTCCTGCGCGCGCCAGATCCTCCGCCGCAACCGTACCTGCGGGACCGCCGCCAACAACGACAACATCGTAACGCATGTGTCTATTCTCCCGGAACTGCTAGGCCGATGGACTGGCGTGAATGGGGGGCCATCGTTCGGACGGCCATGAGCGCGGCGGTCAGAAAGAGCGCCGCTTCTATGAGGAAAACCGCGCCAAAGGCGGTCGGAGTATCCATAACCTGGCGGAACAGATCGACGGCGGCGGCACCGACAAGGCCTCCGAATCCGGCGGCTATGGCTTGCGCCGCGCCCCAGAGACCCATGCGCGTTCCCTC
>CAZRNL010000141.1:962-5833 GCA_964601395.1 uncultured Silicimonas sp.
GCGCCATCATCGAGCCGATCGCGGCCACTGCGAACATGCCATTGAAGACGCCAAGTGTCACAACAGCCGGAACGAGCAGAGGGGCTGCCAGTTGTCCGATAATCGTGATTATGGTAAGTGCGAATGCCGATCCGAGGCATCCGGCGATCACCCAGTTCCGAAGCGTCCCTATTCCGAATCCGGTCGCGGCGATGCCCACGGTGAGCATCCCGACAAACACGCCGCCATTCTGCGCGCCCGAAAGGGATGTCGACTGGCCCGGCGTGAACGCAAAGACAAGGCCGGCGTAAGGCTCGAGGATCAGCTCCTGCATGAAGTAGGCAGTCATGCTCAGAAAGACGAAAACCGTGAAATTGCGGGCCTTCTGTTCACCCCAAATCTCGGCCAAACCCTCGCGAAACGGTACCGGTTCAGGTTTGGGCCGGACAATGACGCCACGCTCGATGCCCCAAACGGCGATGATGGTCATCAAGACCGCTCCGCCCGTGACTGCACCGACAATCATCAGAAGCAACTCGTGCGAGTACGGATCAAGCAAGACGCCGACAACTCCAGCCGTCACGGCAATTCCGAATATCATCATCAGCCAGGTGATCATGGCCGCGGCGGGGCGATTGCGGGGTTCGGTGGAAGTGGCCAGAAGCGCGAGCAGCGACGTACCGGACGCTCCGACACCAAGCCCGATCAGGGCGTAGGCGACAATGCTGAGCGAAAGACCCAGCCAGAAACCAGTCTCGAACAAGGGAATTGCCGAGGCCGCCAGAAAAGCGCCCAAAGCAAGCGCACCCATGCCGGTAATGATCCAACGCGTTCGATTTCCGCCCAGATCCGACTGAAAACCCCAGTTTGGACGCGAGATCTGAATGCCGTAGTGCAGGGCGACCAGCAGACCAGGAAGAACCGCCGGCAAAGCCAGTTCCACGACCATCAGCCGGTTCAATGTCGAGGTCGTCAAGACGACGATTGACCCGAGCGCCATCTGCACCAGGCCCAACCGGACAATGGCAAGCCAGCCAAGACTCATGGCATGACCCCTAAAGTCCGAACCGCGAATGCAGTGATCATCATGCCAATGACATAAAGCGTGACACCGGTGGCATTGTACCAGGGCGCCTTGGCTTTCGGATCGCGAAACAGGACACGCATGGCGGCGACCTGCAGGCTCAGAGAGATCAATACGGCAATCGCATGGAACGGCTTGCCCCAGATGAACAGCAGCGCGATCACCAGGGCCTGCGGCAACGCCATGACCGTGCAGGCAATCTTGGCCGCAACGACCGGTCCCACAACCACAGGCAGCGACCTGACACCCGTCGCCCGGTCGCCTTCCAGTGCCTTGAAATCGTTCAAGGTCATGATTCCATGTGCGCCGATGCCGTAGAGAACCGCAACAATCACAACATAGATCGAAGGGGCTCCGAGACTGAGGACCGCGGCCCCGGTAAACCAGGGTAGCGTCTCATAGGACAGGCCGACCAAACCGGGACCCCACCAGCCGGACCGTTTCAACCGGATCGGCGGCAGCGAATAGATCCACGCCGCAAGGACGGCCAGCGCCGTGGCGCCAAATCCCCAGGGCCCCAATGCCTGACCAACGACCAGAGCCAGCACCGACATTGCAATCGCCACGGCAAGTGCCCAGGGCGCGGGCACCCGACCGGACGGGATCGGACGGTTCGGTTCGTTGATCGCATCCACGTGCCGGTCACACCAGTCATTGGCGGCCTGACTCATCCCGCAGACAATTGGGCCCGCCAGAATCACCCCGAGGACGACAAGTCCCCAGCGGTCGCCTGGCCAGACACCGGCCGAGACTATCCCGCAAAGGTATGCCCACATCGGCGGGAACCAGGTGATCGGTTTCAACAGCTGGAGAAGCGCCAGGGGTTCAGGCCAGCGCCGGGTACCTGTGTCAGGTGAGTGTAAATCTAAGCTGACAGTCATAGTGTAAACTACACACTACATCTGTGAGTCTGGCAAGGAGAGTTTGCGCCCCTCGCAAGAAAGCGCGGATCAATCGTCGCGGCTCATCAATCCGTATTTTCTGAGCTTGACGTAAAGGCTCTGCCGACTGAGTCCCAGCATCTCCGCTGCCGCGACACGGTTGTCACGGGTCAGTTCCACAGCCGTCTCGATGCACATCTTTTCAACGACATCCGTCGTCTCTGCGACAATTTCCTTTAGCGACGCCGTCCCGACGAGCTCCATCACGCTGGCGACGCCTTCTTCCGACATGGCCGGCCCTGTCCGCCGCAAGGCTTCGGCCCGGCTTGCGTCGCGAATGACGAAGACGACAGATGGGTGAGCACGATCGTTCAGCCACGTTGCCGAGATCTCGACCGGCAGCTGGCTGCCATACTCGGAGACCAGCTTGGTCGAATAGACTCTCATCTGACCAACGCGCCTGGCGTTTTCGATCAGGACTTTCAGGTCAACCGCACCTCGAGACATGAAGTCACCGAGCGACCGGCTTTTCAGCCTGGTCAGGTGGGATGCGTCGACAAAGCCAAGGAAGCTTTCGTTCGCGGCTTGAATCAGGCCGGTCTCGTCGGTGAATACGATCCCGTCAACGCCTTCCTGATAGAAGGCGGACAGATTCTCGGCCAACTCGTCTTCGGTGCCGACATCTTCTTCCGCCGAGATCCGGCAAAGGAGCAATCGTTCGCCGGCCGCCCGGAACGCATTCGAGGCGACCAGAATGGACCGCTTGGAACGGCGCGTCGTCGCTTCGATCGGCCGCTTCGAATCCGAAAGGGCCTGAGACGTCAGGGACGACAGGAGATCTCCCTTGCGCCGTCCGTCGATCTCGTTCTCAAGCGTCGCGCCCTGAAGCTCGTCGATGGAAGCGCCAAGAAGGGTGGCCGCAGTCGAGTTCAGGTCGATGATACGGCCGGTTGACTGGTTCACGAAGACAAAGGCATCTCGTCCGGCCTCCATCAGAACTCTCAGTCGGGTATTGTAGTCGCGCTGGACCTCGTAGTCGCGCTCAAGCGCCATCTGAGCCTTGACCATCTGCTGCTGCATCTCTGCAATCGGACGCAAATCGCGTCCAAGCATGAGAATCGCACCATCAGGACCGATGCCGTGGAACGAGTAGCGAACGGGGAATTCAAGCTCGACATCGCCGCTGTGATTCAGCTCGACCGAAGCAAGCGCCTTACCCTCTTCCATGAAACGCGCCAGTTGTATTTCCAGCTTCGGCACGCTCTCGATCGTCAGAACCTCGCGAATGTCGCGGCCTTCCCATCGATCAAGGGATCCGAAGGTTTGATGACTTGGGTTCACCAGAACGCTGAGAATGGTTCCCGTCTCGGAAATCACGATCGCGATGTCCGACGCCTTGGCGATGATATCGCCTAGAATATCGGGACCGATCAGCGGTATCGAACCACTGCTCCAGTACTTTGTACCACGCGACGTCACAGAACTGACCTTGCGATTTGGCATTGAATGCACATCGCCTAACTAACCCTTTTGATTTCTGGGACGCCGGTGGGGAACGCTTTTAGACGACATGCGCGGACAGCCTCATTGATATCTGATGTAGCAATATCTGCACCCGTCAAACCCTTCACGTCACCTGCGACAGCCAGTACCGGTCCGCCGATGGCGATCGGTGTATTTCTTCTCGTCTGCTTTCGTATTATGTCAACAAGCTTTGCAAGCTTTTCAAGACGCTCAGAGGACGAAACCGACAGGAATATTGCGTCATATCGCCCCTGATGCAACTCACGCAAGGCATCCGCCTCGGTTACACCCATCAGAAGACGAACCGAAATGCGCAAGCGCCGCAACTGAGAAGCGAACACCGTTGCGCCAAGAGTATGAAAATTGTCCTCGAGCACGACTAGGGCGACTACTGAACCGCTCCTTATGCTCTCTAAGCAATCGAACTCACCCTCAAGCTCTCGAAGCAGCCCCTGAAGCCGAGCACATCCTATCGTGACGTTGGCAAAATCCAGGCTATCCTCACACCACGATTGACCGATCTGACGCGCAACCTGCGGAATATAGCGATCAAAGATCTCTTCGTAGGTAATTCCTGCCAATCGCATCGAAGCCAGAACGGCACGCCGCTCCGAGGAACCGCCCGCCAGAACGGCACTGCGAAGGTCCGCAAGGTTCTTCTCGCAAAGAACCCTGGGGCCAGCGACCCGACGTTTCACCAGAAGGTCAAGCGCTTTACTGGCCAGGCTTTCGACCGAATGATCGGAAGAACTCCTCGACACATGCCGGAGTGAATCTGGGCCGTCAGTCATGGGCCAATCCTTGCGCCCTACCCAAACAGATCGCCCACATGGCGAAGAGTCCGGCAGGCCCGCGACGCCAAGTGTCTACTTTCTGTGACGAAATGTCAAAGTGAATTGACATTTCGGCGTCCCGCCGAATGACGAGCCGAATTTGCGAAGTCGTTAAGGTCATATAAAGAAGGTTGTTTACAGCCATCACCCTCTAAATCGGCCCACAAGCAAGGTGTAACGTTCATCATCATTTGAGTGTAAGTTTAGATTGACACTTTCAGGATCTGGCGGATACCCTTGATCCATAAATGCCGATGGGAGGCAACGGATGACTGGTCCGGGACCTGCACTGGAGACAACCGTGCAGATTTACACCAAGGAAGAACGTGCCCGACGGGACACCACACGCTGGACCCTGGTTCAGGGTGTTCTGGCACCCATCCAGTTCGTGGTTTTCATCGTCTCGCTGGGATTGGTGCTTCGTTACCTGTGGACAGGCCTGGGCTATGAGGCCGCCACTGTCTCGATCCTGCTGAAAACGGCCGTTCTGTACGCGATCATGGTCACCGGTTCGATCTGGGAAAAGGTCGTGTTCGGCAAATGGCTTTTCGCCCGACCATTCTTCTGGGA
>CAZRNL010000141.1:5843-7505 GCA_964601395.1 uncultured Silicimonas sp.
ATACCTTCTGGCGCCCGCCTTTTTCTGGGAGGATGTCTTCAGCTTCGTCGTCATTGCGCTGCACACCTTGTATATCTGGGCTTTGCTCGCTGGCGGATGGTCGCCGGACCAGCTGATGGTCGTCGCCCTTTCGGCCTATGCGGCCTATGTCATCAATGCCGGACAGTTCCTCAGAAAGCTTCGGTTGGCGCGTCGGGAAACGGCGGTGACGACGTGACCCAGCTTCCTCGCCCGCTCGTGAATGGCAACTGCCGCGAGGCGCCCGTCCTGTAGGAGCGCGGTCAGCACGAGGTGTTCTGCGGCCTTACCGGAATCATCTGGCTGCACCGCAAGATGCAAGATGCCTTCTTCCTCGTGGTCGGATCGCGCACCTGCGCGCATTTGCTGCAATCGGCTGCGGGAGTGATGATTTTTGCCGAACCGCGATTCGGGACCGCGATTCTCGAAGAGAAAGATCTCGCCGGGATGGCCGATGCCCACGAAGAGCTTGACCGCGAAGTCGGGCGCCTTCTTTCAAGACGCGGAGACATCAAGCAGCTCTTCCTGGTCGGCTCTTGCCCGTCCGAGGTGATCAAACTCGATCTTGCTCGTGCCGCGGAGCGTCTTTCCGGCATTCACGGGCCCAATGTCCGGGTCATCAACTTCTCCGGTTCGGGAATTGAAACCACCTTCACCCAGGGAGAAGATGCCTGCCTTGCCGCTCTTGTTCCCCAGATGCGCGAAACCGAACGACGCCAGCTTCTGGTGGTCGGGGCCCTTCCCGATGTTGTCGAGGATCAGGCGCTGCGCCTGCTGGCCGAGCTTGGCATCGAACCTGTAGCCTGCCTGCCGTCCCGCCGCGCGGAAGACCTGCCCGCAATCGGGACCGGAACGCACTATGCCCTCACGCAACCCTTTCTGAGTGACACTGCCGCGGCACTCGACCGGCGCGGCGCGACCCATGTGGCAGCGCCCTTCCCGTTTGGCGAGGAGGGCACGACTTTGTGGCTGCGAGCCATAGCCGACGCCTTTGGGGTGTCCGAGACGCGCTTCGATGAAGTTACCCGCAAGCCACGCGCACGCGCGCGCGCTGCCGTAGCCAGGCAGACGGAAACCCTTTCCGGCAAGTCGATCTTCTTTTTCCCTGACAGCCAGCTCGAGATTCCTTTGGCCCGGTTCCTGACGCGGGAATGCGGGATGGAGGCCATAGAAGTCGGGACGCCCTTCCTTCATCGCGACCTGACCGGGCCGGATCTGGACCTTCTGCCGCCGACTCGCCTTGCCGAAGGTCAGGACGTCGAGCGCCAGCTGGACCGTGCCCGCGATGCCCGTGCCGATCTGACCGTGTGTGGACTGGGTCTGGCGAACCCGCTTGAAGCCGAGGGCCTGACAACCAAATGGGCGATCGAACTGGTCTTCACACCAGTCCATTTCTACGAACAGGCCGGTGATCTGGCCGAACTCTTCGCGCGTCCGCTGCGCCGCAAGGCTCTCCTTGCCGCCAGCCACCCGAACCGGCTGGAGGCGGCAGAATGAAGCTGACCGTCTGGACCTACGAAGGCCCGCCGCACGTCGGAGCGATGCGTGTCGCAACCGGCATGAAGGGTTTGCATTATGTCCTGCACGCGCCGCAGGGCGACACTTATGCCGACCTTCTCTTCACGATGATCGAGCGCCGCGACA
>CAZRNL010000142.1:0-6779 GCA_964601395.1 uncultured Silicimonas sp.
GGCTCGCCCATTGTCGACAAGACCCATATCGAGGGGCTCTATCTGAACTGCGGCTGGTGCTACGGCGGCTTCAAAGCGATCCCCGGTTCTGGCTTCGCTTTTGCGCATCTCATCGCGCAAGACCGCCCCCACGACAGCGCCGCGCGTCTCCGACTGGACCGTTTCGCCACGGGTCGGGGCCTCATGGACGAGGAGGGGACCGGTGCCCAGCACAACCTTCACTGACGAGGCCACGTTATGCGCCTGAGCTGCCCACATTGCGGCGAACGGGACCTCCGCGAGTTCACCTATCGCGGCCACGCGCTTGCACTTTCCCGACCTTCCGAGGCCGCTTTGCCGCAGGAATGGGACGATTACGTGCACAATCGCGACAATCCGGCCGGCGACACGCGCGACCTCTGGTATCACGGACCTTGTGGCGGCTGGCTGGTCGCCGAGCGCAACACCATCACCCACGAGATCCACGCCACGGCCCCCGCCAGCGAGGCGAAAAGATGAGGATCGACGGCAAGGGCCTCATCGACCGAGACCATCCCGTGCGCTTCACCTTCGACGGAGCGACCATCGACGGCTACCGGGGCGATACAGTCGCTTCAGCACTTCTGGGCGCGGGCCACCGCGTCATGGGGCGGTCGTTCAAATACCATCGCCCCCGCGGCGTCGTCACCGCCGGATCGGACGAGCCCAACGCGCTGATGACCATCGGGCAGGGCGCGCATCAGCGCCCCAACACCCGTGCCACAGTGCAGGAGATCTACGACGGTCTCGAAGTACGCTCCCAAAACCGCTGGCCCTCGCTCCGGCACGACGCGATGCAGGTGACCGACCTTCTGTCGCCCTTCTTCGCGGCAGGCTTCTACTACAAGACCTTCATGTGGCCCCGCGCCTTCTGGGAACGGGTCTATGAGCCGGTCATCCGCCGCGCAGCCGGTCTGGGTGCGCTTTCCGGCGATCCTGCCCCCGACACCTCCGAGCGCGCCTTCGCGCATTGCGACGTGCTTGTCATCGGTTCCGGCCCCGCAGGCCTCATGGCCGCACTCACCGCCGCCCGTGCCGGCGCGGATGTGATTCTGGCCGAGGAAGACAGCCGCGCCGGTGGCCGCCTTCTGGCCGAGACGACCGAAATCGCAGGCATGCCGGGCCCCCAGTGGATCGGCTCGATCCTGGCCCTGCTAACCGCTCTGCCCAACGTCAGGATCATGGAAAGAACAACGGTTACAGGTGTTTACGATGGCGGGACCTACGGCGCGCTAGAACGCGTCGCGCTTCACACGGCGCCGTCTGATGCTCCGCCCGAATGTTTCTGGCGCATCGCCGCCCGTCGCGCGATCCTGGCGACCGGCGCACTCGAACGCGCCATCGCTTTCCCGATGAACGACCGACCGGGTGTGATGCATGCCAGCGCAGTCCGCGCTTACCTCAACAGATGGGGGGTCGCTTCGGGTCGCCGCGTGGCGATCTTCGCCAATAACGACGACGCACACCGAACCGCCGCCGACCTTTCCGCGGCGGGCTTGCAGATCGCTGCCCTGATCGACAGCCGCCCGACTGCCGTCTCCACCGGCGACTGGCCCTTCTATCCCGGCGCCGAAGTCGTCGGCACCAAGGGCCGTCTCGGCCTGACCGAGATCACGCTTCGCCAAAACGGCAGTTCAAGAGAGATCCTTGCCGATTGTCTCGCCGTCTCCGGCGGTTGGAATCCGGCACTTCACCTGACCTGCCACATGAACGGCCGTCCCGAATGGCGCGACGACATTGCCGCCTTCGTGCCGCGTCCGGATGCTGTCCCGGGTCTTGTTGTTGTGGGCGCGGCGAACGGTACATTCGACACTGCCGCCTGTCTTTCGGACGGCGCGAGGGCAGGGGAGAACGCCGCAAAAGCGCTTGGATTCAGAAAGAAAAAAACTGACCTTCCGGCAAGCGAAAGCGCAGTCTACAACCTCCAGCCGCTTTGGGCCGTGGATGCACCGGGCCGCGCCTGGCTGGACCTCCAGAACGACGTGACGACCAAGGACGTCCGGCTTGCCGCGCAGGAAAACTTCCGGTCGGTCGAGCACATGAAGCGCTACACGACCCAAGGCATGGCGACCGACCAGGGCAAGGGTTCCAACGTCGTTGCTCTCGCGGTCCTGGCCGACGCCACGGGGCGCACCATCGCCGAGACCGGAACAACCACGTTCCGCCCGCCCTACGTCCCCGTCAGCATTGCCGCGATGGGAGCAGGCGCCGGCGGCAACGGCTTCGCCCCCCAACGCTTCACGACCTCCGACGCCGCCTCCCGCGAGGCCGGCGCCCCGATGGTCGAAGCAGGTCTCTGGTACCGCCCCTCCTTCTTCCCGAAGGCGGGCGAGAGGGTCTGGCGCGAAAGCTGCGACCGCGAGGTGAAGATGGTCCGCGACGCGGTTGGCGTCACCGACGTCTCGACCCTTGGCAAGATCGACATCCAGGGCCCCGACGCCGCGGCCTTCCTCGACTTCGTCTATACCAACACCTTCTCGACCCTGAAGGAGGGCCGGGTGCGCTATGGCCTGATGTTGCGCGAGGACGGCCATGTGATGGACGACGGCACCGTCGCCCGTATCGGCCCCGACCGCTATCTGATGACCACGACCACTGCCGCGGCGGGCCAGGTGATGCAGCACCTCGACTTCGTGGCCCAGTGCCTGCGGCCCGACCTTCGCGTCCGCTTCGCCTCCGTGACCGAGCACTGGGCGCAGTTCGCGGTTGCTGGTCCGAGGGCGCTCGAGGTCGTGAATTCCGTTCTGGATCAGCCGGTTGACGATACCGCCTTTCCGTTCATGTCCTGCGGCGAAGTTATGGTTTCGGGCGTGGCTGGCCGCCTCTTCCGCATCTCCTTCTCGGGCGAACGCGGCTACGAGATCGCCGTTCCCGCCACCTACGGAGAAAGCCTGTTCCGCCTGCTCACCGCACAGGCCGCCATGTTCGGCGGCGGACTCTACGGGATGGAGGCCCTCAACGTACTCCGCATCGAAAAGGGCTTCATTACCCACTCCGAGATTCACGGCCGCACCACCGCCTTCGACATCGGCATGCAAGGAATGCTCTCGACCAAGAAGGACTTCATCGGCAGGGCCGCCGCTGCCCGGCCCGGTCTTCTGGACGACGACCGCGAGCAACTGGTCGGCCTGCGGCCTGTCGGCGCGGCGCGGCAACTGACGGCAGGGGCACATCTTTTCAAGGGCGGCGATGATCCGATCCGCGTGAACGATCAGGGCTACGTCACTTCCGTTGGCTGGTCCCCGACACTTCAGACCTTTCTGGGCCTTGGCTTTCTGAAGAAAGGCCGTTCGCGGCACGGCGAAAGAATGGGGCTTGTCGACCACGTTCGGGGCCTCGTAGCGACGGTCGAGATCACCGACCCGATCGTCTTCGATCCCGAGGGAGGGAGGATGCGTGGCTAGGCTTGTAGCAAAAACCCCCGCACGCGACCTCCTGCCGGTCGAAATCGGTACGTGTCGCCTGACCGAAACGGTTTACGAGGCGATCACCTGGGTGGCGCCTTACGATGGAATGGCCAACGCCGTGTCGGAAGCCATCGGCCTACCGTTTCCGGGGCCCGATCAGATGACCGGCGGCGGTCCCCACCTGGCGCTCTGGGTCGGACCGGGTCAGGCGCTGGTTCTCGGAGCGCCGGTTGCGCCGGATGGTGCAGCGTACGCCGATCAGTCGTCGGGGTGGGCGGTCCTGATGCTTTCCGGCGCTCAGGCCCGCGATGTGCTTGCACGACTGACGCCGCTCGACTTGCGCGAAAGTGCCTTCCCCGAAAACCGCACCGCCCGAACGCTCCTTGGTCATATGACCGCCAGCCTGACGCGGATCGCGCCGCAAAAATTTGAGATCATGGTCTTTCGCTCGATGGCGAACACCGCTGTCCATGAAATCGCCCGAGCGATGAAAGGCGTCGCCGCCCGCGCCGATCTCTAGACGGCGCAATCTGGACTCTCCCGGCGCGCGGCCTGATACTCCGGCCATGAGTCTCCCGCCCGGATTCCTAGACGAACTGAAGTCCCGGACCTCAATGGCGCAGGTCGCGGGCCGCAAAGTCTTGTGGGACCAGAGAAAGTCCAATCAAGGCAAGGGCGACATGTGGGCTCCGTGTCCATTCCATCAGGAAAAAAGCGCTTCTTTTCATGTGGATGACCGGAAGGGTTTCTATTATTGCTTCGGCTGTCACGCCAAGGGTGACCTTTTCAGTTTCGTGCAGGAGACGGAAAATGTCTCCTTCATGGAAGCGGTTGAAATTCTCGCCCGCGAGGCGGGTATGCAGGTGCCTGCCCGTGATCCCAAGGCGCAGGAAAAGTCCGACCGCCGCACCCGGCTTATCGAAGTCATGGAAGAAGCCGTGCGCTTCTTCCGCCTGCAACTGAAAACCGGTGCTGGTGCCGGTGCGCGTGACTACCTTGCAGGCCGCGGACTTTCCGACGCGGCGCAGGCGCGTTGGGACATCGGTTTCGCGCCGGACGGCTGGCAAGGTCTTTGGGATCATCTGTCCGGCAAGGGCATCGCGCCCGAACACATTGTCGATGCGGGTCTGGCGAAACCGTCGAACCAGGGCAAGAAGCCTTATGACACATTTCGCAACCGGATCATGTACCCTATCCGCGACGCGAGAGGCCGTTGCATCGCCTTCGGTGGCCGCGCGATGGACCCGAACGATAGCGCCAAGTACCTGAATTCGCCTGAGACCGAACTGTTCGACAAGGGTCGCAGCCTGTTCAATCAGGGCCCCGCGCGTGAAGCCGCCGGAAAGGGCCAGCCGCTGATCGTCGCCGAAGGCTACATGGATGTGATCGCGCTCTCCGAGGCCGGGTTTCCCTCCACGGTCGCGCCTCTGGGAACGGCGGTGACCGAGGATCAGCTCCAGTTGCTATGGCGCATCCATGATGAGCCGATCATCGCACTTGACGGCGACACTGCAGGGCTCCGCGCCGCGATGCGTGTCGTCGATCTGGCCCTGCCCTTGATCGAGGCGGGAAAATCGCTGCGTTTCTGCATCATGCCCGAGGGTATGGACCCTGACGATCTGATCCGCAGCGAAGGGGCGGTGGCCATGCAGCTTCGTCTCGACGCGTCAGTGCCGCTCGTGCACCTGCTCTGGCGGCGCGAAACCGAGGGCAAGTCCTTCGACAGCCCCGAACGCAAGGCGGCACTGGACCGGCAACTCCGCGAGGCGATTCGCAAGGTTCGGGACCAATCGCTTCGCCGGCACTACGCCGATGAGGTGAACCGCCTGCGTCTCGAGCTGTTCGGTGGAGCGTCGCGCCAGGGACGATCCACGCCATTCCGCCCACGCGGTCCGAAGTTCAATCTGCCCGCCCATCCGACGATCGAGACCAAGGCCAGCGCGCTTGCCGCTGCCGGAGCGCCGTTCGAAGAGCAACTTCGTGAGGCGGTGATCCTCGCCACGCTGGTCCGCCGCCCGTCGCTGGTCGCACAGTTCATCTCGGATCTCGAACGGCTTGAAACGTCGCAACCCGAGCATGAGGCGGTCCGGCTGACACTGATCGGTGCGGAAGGTGCGGATCGCGCGGAAATTGAAGGACTTTGCGGTGCGAACGCACTTGAAAAGTTGCTTGCGCCGCGCCATGTCCGGATCGCGCCCGGTCTGCGCGACGACATTGCGGATGATCTGGCAGCGCTGTCGGTTGCCGAGGAACTGGCCAAGCTGACCGCCCGCCGTGGCGCGCGGCGCGAGGTCGAAGAGGCGCTGCGAGACGTTGAAGGGCTGGTCGATGAAGGGCTTACATGGCGTCTGGGTCAGGCGGCGGAAGCCGTGAACCAGGCGACGAAAAGCGGTCAGAATGACCGTGCGGACTATGATCTGGGCCCAAACGGGGCGCGGATGAAACGGGAAGAGAAGAGCGCCTTCGACGCGTTGATTGACCGAATAACCTACGGCAAGGGACGGGGCGGCAGCGCGTAGCTCGAAAGCCCGTCGGGCGAGAAAAAGCAGGAGCGCGGGTTGCGAATCCCCGATTCGCGCTAGATGATTCGCTCTGAGGCCGAATCAGTATTTTTAACGTTTGGAGTGCCGGATGGCTGCCAAAGACACGGACGAGCGTAAGGCTGAAGATACAGAGGGCGAAGTCGTTCTCGATATGAGTCAGGCAGCGGTCAAGAAGATGATCGCCGACGCGCGTGAACGGGGCTACATCACTTACGATCAGCTCAACCGCGTCCTGCCACCCGATCAGGTTTCCTCCGAACAGATCGAGGACGTGATGTCGATGCTCTCGGAAATGGGCATCAACATCATCGAAGACGATGAACTCGAAGACGAGGATGGTGAGAAGGCCGGCACGGATCTGGTCGAAGCTTCGACGTCGCGCGAAGTCACCATCGCCCAGACCGAAACCGAGAAACTCGACCGTACCGACGATCCCGTCCGCATGTATCTGCGTGAGATGGGTTCGGTCGAGCTCCTGTCGCGCGAAGGCGAGATCGCCATCGCCAAGCGGATCGAGGCCGGTCGGAACACGATGATCGCGGGCCTCTGCGAAAGCCCGCTCACATTCCAGGCCATCACGATCTGGCGTGACGAACTTCTGAGCGAAGACATTCTTCTGCGCGACGTGATCGATCTCGAGACCACATTCGGTCGCTCGATGGGAGAGGATGACGAGGATGCGCCCGTCGTCGATACCTCAAGTGCCGACACGGACAGCTCTGCCAGGAAATCCGACGAGCCCGAGCTTGACGCTGACGGCAACCCGATCCGTACCGACGACGATGAAGACGAAGACGATCAGGTCAACATG
>CAZRNL010000142.1:6789-7362 GCA_964601395.1 uncultured Silicimonas sp.
TCTGGAGATTCTGGGCCACATCGCCGCTGACTACACCAAGCTCAGTGACATGCAGGACATGCGGATGTCGGCAACGCTGAACGAGGATAATTCCTTCAGTGACAAGGCCGAGGGCGATTATCAGACGCTGCGCTCCGAGATCGTCGTGCTGGTGAACGAACTTCACCTGCACAACAACCGGATCGAGGCGCTGATCGACCAGCTTTACGGGATCAACCGCCGGATCATGTCGATCGACTCGTCCATGGTAAAGCTGGCGGACCAGGCGCGCATCAACCGGCGGGAATTCATCGAGGAGTATCGCGGGTACGAACTGGACCCGACCTGGATGGAACGGATGGGCGACAAGGACGGTCGCGGCTGGCAGCAGCTTCTGGAACGCTCCGCCCCAAAGATCGAGGAACTGCGTGCCGAGATGGCCCAGGTCGGCCAGTATGTCGGCGTGGATATCGGAGAATTCCGCCGTATCGTCCAGCAGGTCCAGAAGGGCGAAAAGGAAGCGCGGCAGGCCAAGAAGGAAATGGTCGAGGCAAACCTGCGTCTGGTGATCTCGATTGCCAAGAAATACACGAA
>CAZRNL010000143.1:0-3856 GCA_964601395.1 uncultured Silicimonas sp.
TGGTCGAGCGGATCGTGTGACGCGGCGGCGTTAGTCGACCCGTTCGGCGTCCCCGGCGCTCCAATCGATATACCAGCGCGTCGGGACGGACGGGCAGCAGCGCGGGTCGTTCGGCCCCGGCATGTCGGTCGTGACGAAAAATCCGTCGGGTCCCAGTTGCGGCTCGCGCGGCGAATTGCCGAACAAACCGTCGACCCGCCGGTGCAGAACCCATGCCGGACCTGTCCGCCGGAACAGCCCAACCTCCAGCGAAGCGTTGCCGGCCGCACCCTCGATCTCGACATAGGCCATCCCCAGCGCCCGCGTCGCCGTACCGGGATCGGGTGAATCCGGGATGAAGAAAGTCTGAAGGGTCGTTCTGCCCCCCGAAAGATCGGATTGGAGCAGGCGCGCGACCCCTGACCAGTCCTGCGCATGGGCCGGGGCAACGCTCGCAAGACAGACAAGTGCGGTCAGAAACCATTTCATGCCGCGACCCTTGAAGGACGCGTTGCCTTTGTCAACGGGCAAGCTGCGCCGCCGTTCGCATGGACGCAATCGCGGCATCAGAACGGTCTCGACGGCGTCGGGCTCACCATGAGTGCGATCCTGCTCAGCAAGAAGCAACCTGACGACGGAGCAAATATGCTGTGCTACGATATGCCCGAAACGCGAGGGCACACGATGACCGGCACCACACTCCTGATCGGCACAACCAAGGGCGCTTTTCTTGTCGACGGTGGCACCGGCCGCGACGGCTGGACCGTCTCCGGGCCGCATTGCGGCGGCTGGCCGATCAACCATGTCGCTGGCGATCCCGAGACCGGCGCAATCTGGGCCGGCGGCGGCGGCGACTGGTTCGGGGCTGGTGTCTGGCGGTCCGCCGACGGTGGCGGCACCTGGGAGCTGACCAAGCTCACCAAGGGTCAGATGGACGAGTGGGCCGCGAACGATGCCGACTTCGCCGCGATGATCGGCTGGACCCCGGAGGAGCCGCCCTTCGGCGAGGACTTCAGCCAGATCTGGTCGCTCAACCACACCAACGGCACGCTCTATGCCGGGACCAAGCCCGCGAACCTTCTGGCCAGCACCGACGGTGGCAAGACGTTCGAAAAGGTGAACGGCCTCACCGACCACCCGTCGCGCCCGGACTGGAACGGCGGCGCCGCCGGGCTCGTCCTGCACACCATCGTGCCGGACCCGTCGGACCGGAACAAGCTCTGGGTCGGCATCTCGGCGGCCGGTGTCTTCTCCACCGAGGACGGCGGCAAGACCTGGGACCGTCGCAACCGGCTGTCCAATGCCGACGCGCATCCGCACCACGACCACCCCGCCGCGCCGCGGGGGGGCGAAACCGGGCACTGCGTCCACAACATGGTCCGCGCGCCCTCGGGCGGAGGCGACCTTCTCTACCAGCAGAATCACCACGGCGTATGGCGCTCGTCCGACGGCGGGCGAAGCTGGGACTTCGCAGGCGCGGGCCTTCCCTCGACCTTCGGCTTTCCCATCGCGGTTCACCCGCATGAGGCCGATACAGTCTGGACGCTCCCGCTCAACGGCGACATGGAGGGACGCTATCCGCCCGACGCCGCGGCGGCCGTCTGGAAAACCACCGACGGCGGCGCGAACTGGACGCCCAAGCGCGACGGGCTGCCGCAGACGGCGTGTTTCTTCACCGTCCTGCGACAGGCGATGGCGACCGACCGTTCGGACCCGGCGGGCGTCTACTTCGGCACCAACAGCGGCTCGGTCTTTGCCTCGACCGACGAGGGCGAAAGCTGGGACGAGATCGCACGGCACCTGCCGACCGTGCTGTCGGTCGAGGTGCTGCAGCGCGCCTGACCTCGGATGCCCGTCCTTCTCGTCATCCTCCTTCTCGGGACGCTCGCCTATCTCTGGTGGATGCGGCGGCGGACGTCGCTGACGCGGATGTGCCGCTGGCGGCAGGATCGCGCTCGCGGCGACTGGGCCTGCGCCGCTTGCGGCAAGCGCATGGTCACGCCCGACGATCGGCCTCCGACCGTCTGTCTGCGCGAAAACTGAAGATACTCAAACACTTCTGCACGGGCGGTCCGCAAACGCTCGACGGATCCGCGACGCCGCCTGCGCGCCGCACCCGCCAGAAGTCGGATCGAACACGTCACCCGATACCAAAAAGGGAAACCCATGACCCGATCCGCCGGACTTCGCTTCATCATCGTCGGAACGCTCGCGCTCCTGATGTCATTGCCGCTGGGCCTCGTCAGCGACGTCGTGCAGGACCGCGCGAACTATAGCCGCGAGACCATCTCGACGCTCAGCTCGGAATGGGGCGGCGAACAATTGTTCAGTGGTCCGCTTCTGACCATCCCCGTCACCGAAGAAGTCACTTACGACCGCCGGCGCGAGGCGGTCGACGCGCTGACCGGCCTCACGCTCCGCGACGACAAGGGTAACCCGATCTTCGAGCATTACGAGGAAACCCTTACCGAGGACCGTCAGCCGATCTACCTCTACGCCGAAACCTTCGACATGGAGATGACGACCGAGACCCAGACCCGCTACCGGGGCATATTCGAGGTGCCGGTCTATACCGCCGACGTCGGCATGAGCTTCGATTTCGACCTTTCCGACGCCGACAACATGCTGACCGGCAAGGAAGTAGCGCATTGGGACGACGCACATCTGCGCGTGTTCCTGTCGTCGAACAAGGCGCTGCGCGGCGAAGCGCTGCTGGAAGCCGATGGCCGGATGCTGCGGCTCGAACCCATCGCATCGCAGCGCGAAGAGCAGACCGGGATCAGCGCACGCGTGGGCGATCCGCGCGACATTGCGGGCTTCCGGCTGCAACTGGGCATCAACGGCGCGCAAACGCTGGCCGCCGCAGCAACCGGACGCACCACAAGGGTTACCTTGAAAAGCGACTGGCCCGATCCGAGCTTCTACGGCGCGTTCCTGCCCGACACCTCCGCCGTGACCGAGAAAGGCTTCGAGGCAACCTGGGTCGTACCGCACCTCGCGCGCTCGCTGCCGCAGATCTCGCGCAGCTATCCCGACACCGCCGCCCGCCAGTCCGCCAGCATGGGCGTGCGCTTCATCACGCCGAACGATTTCTACCAGAAGGCCTGGCGCTCGGCGCGCTATGGCATCCTGTTCATCGCGCTGACCTTCCTCACGATCCTGATGCTCGAGCGCACAAGCGAGCGACCCGCCCATCCGGTGCAATACCTGATGGTGGGTCTGGCCCAGTCGGTTTTCGTCCTGCTGATGGTCGCCTACGCCGAGCAGATCGGTTTCGGCGCGGCCTATCTTCTGGCGTCGGGCGCGACGATCGGGCTTCTGACGGTCTTCGGGGCCACCGCACTGAAGCTCGGGCGCAAATCATGGCTCCTGGGCGGTGTGCTCGTGACGGTCTACGCCGTGCTCTACCTGATCCTCCGCAGCGCCGACTACGCACTTCTTGCAGGCTCTACCCTGGCCTTCGTCGCACTGGCGCTGACCATGTGGATGACCCGGAACGAGGACTGGCAGGGCCCCGAAGGGGACGGCCGCACATGGTCGCTTTTCCGCCGTTCCCAGCGACCATCGGTGGCAGAGCCAGCCGTCTGACACCGATCCCCGGTGCGCCCGTCCCTGTCCCTCGGGGCGGGCGCACGCCTTACAATCGCTTCGTGTAGGTCCAGCTCGTGATCCGGCCGTATCCCGGATGAGCCGTACCGCCGGACCGGACAAACCCCAGCGCCTCGAACGTCGCGTCATAGCCTTCCTCGGCGGCATAAAGCGCGCCGTGGCGGGCAATCACCCAGCCCGCATCGCCGGGGCGAAGGTCGCGCAGCTGCGCCGGTCCGGCGGTGCTGTCCGATAGCAGAGCCTGCGCCTCGGCCAGCGCGGCGGCGAG
>CAZRNL010000143.1:3866-7315 GCA_964601395.1 uncultured Silicimonas sp.
CAGCGCCTCGAACGTCGCGTGGTTCTCGACCAGCTCCACCCGCGTCTGAAGCGTAAGCGCCACGAGCCCGCGCGCCACGGCCACGCGCGAAAAAGCGCCGATCATCTCCCGCAGCACGCCGCGCCCGCGCTCCTCGCCCCGAACCGCCAGTTTCGACAGGCAGAACAGGTCGCCGTTCTCGGCACCGAATCCGCATCCCACCAGCCGATTGCCCTTGTTCGCCAGCACCAGAACCTCGTTTTCGGCCTTGTCCCGAAGACCGTTCGCATCCATCGCCGTCATGGACGACGGCGGGTCGATCCGGCCCTCCATCCCGGCAAACGCCTCGGACAGAAGCGCCAGAAGGCTGTCCCAATCCCGAAAGTCGTCTGGGCGGATGCCTACGATGATTCCTTCCACGGGATCGGGACCTTTCGAGCGGTGACACGCGTTCCTAGTTAACTGGCAGCAATCGTGGCACGAGGGAACACTGGTGCGAGAATGACGACATCACTGAAGGCACGCATCCGGCATCACGTCGCAAAGTCACGTCTGTATATCCGCCAGCGCGTCAGGCCAGGCTGGCGTCTTCCCCTGGGAATCGTGCTGATCCTGTTCGGGCTGCTAGGCTTTCTGCCCGTTCTGGGCTTCTGGATGATCCCGCTTGGTATCGCCGTCGCCGCGATGGACTTGCGCACGTATCGCAACGGGCGCAACGGGCGGAAGAAGGCTTCCAAATCCGATGGTTCTGTGGCTCACTCCCCCCCCGAGGAGAGACGCATTGACCACACCGGAACCCGCTGACGCCGAGGCCCGACGCGCAATCAGGCCCGTCATCTGCTACCCCGCCGACACGTTGCAGCAGCCCGACATCGCCGCCTACGCGAGGGCCATCGAGGCCAGCAGGGTGATCGACGAGGTCATGGTGCGACCGCGCGAGGCGGCGACCTTTAGCGTCCCGGCAGGCAGCGGCTTTCGCATCGTATCCGTCGAAGGCCCGCAGGTGGGCGATCTGAACCTCTGGAACGCGGCCGATCCGACCGAGCGCTTTTTCTCGGGCAAGACCCGCGCGCTGCACGGCACCCACGTCACGACAGGGCAAAGGCTCTGGTCGAACCTGCCCTTCCTGCGGCCGATGGCGACCATCGTCGAGGACACGCTGGACTGGTACGGCATCGACGCCTACGGCGGCGGCGTCCACGACGTGATCGGCACCCGCTGCGATCCCTACACCGGGAGGCTTCTCTCGGGGGGCGACTATCACCATTGTTGCCACTCGAACCTGACTCGCGCCTTTGCGGATGCCACCGGCATGGCGCTCGCCGAGGCCGAAATGCACGTCCACGACGTGCTGAACGTCTTCATGTGCACCGGTTTCACCCGTGACACCGGGCAGTACTTCATGAAGGCTTCGCCCGTCCGTCCCGGCGATCACATCACCTTCATGGCCGAAATCGACCTTCTCGGCGCTCTCTCGGCCTGTCCGGGCGGCGACTGCGGGTCCGAGCACTCCTCCGACACCGCGCCCTGCTATCCGCTGAAGGTCGAGATCCTGTCCGGCCCGACGCCGGAAGGCTGGGTGTCGCCCGCCGTGAACGCCTACGACCGCAGTCACGGCCGCTGATCGGGCGCACCGACGTAATACCGACGTAATACCGACGTAATACCTACGTGTCCCCAAAGGCCGCTTCAGGCCCCGGCGAAGGCCGCTTCCAGAGCGATCTCGACCATGTCGCCGAAGCTGCGCTCGCGGTCCTGCGACGGCAAGGCCTCGCCCGTGATCAGGTGGTCCGACACCGTCAGAACCGCCAGCGCACGGCGTCCATGGCGTGCCGCCAGCGTGTAAAGTTCCGCCGTTTCCATCTCGACGCCTAGGATGCCGTGGCGGGTCATTTGTTCATTGAGATCAGGGCGTTCGTCATAGAAGACATCCGAGGAATAGATGCCGCCCACATGCGTCCGCGCACCCTTCGCCTCTGCCGCCTCCGCCGCCGCTTTCAGAAGCGACCAATCGGCGGTCGGGGCAAAGTTCACCTCGCGGAGTATTCCGCGGGACGGTGTCGAAAGGCTTGTCGCCGACATCGCCAGGATGACATCGCGGATCTTGACCTTGTCCTGCATCGCCCCGCAGGACCCGATACGGATAAGGGTCTGGCAACCATAGTCTTTTATCAGCTCGTTGGCATAGATCGACAAGGACGGCATCCCCATTCCCGACCCCTGGATCGTCACCTTCTGCCCCTTCCAAGTGCCGGAGAAACCCAGCATGCCGCGCACCTCGTTCACCAGTCTGGCCTCTTCGAGAAAAGTCTCGGCAGCCCACCGGGCCCGATAGGGATCGCCCGGCATCAGGACGGTTTCGGCAATGTCGCCGGGTGCGGCGCCGATATGGATGGTCATGGGGCTCTCCTGTTCCAGAAGGCCCCACTATAGGCGGGCGTTATTCCGCCGCAACCGCCGCCGGATCGGCCAGCGCCACGATGTCGAACATGATCCGGTTCAGCTCGAAATCCTTGGGCGTATAGACCCGCGCCACACCCATCGCGCGCAGCAGTTTCGCGTCGGCCTCGGGGATGATCCCACCCACGATCAAGGGCACTTCGCCCAGTCCGGCCGCATTCATCTCGGCCAGCGTTTCCTCGATCAGCGGCAGGTGCGAACCGGACAGGATGGACAGACCGACCACATGCGCCCCGGCCTCCTTCGCAGCAGCAACGATCTCGGAGGGTGTTAGCCGGATGCCTTCATAGGTGATGTCCATGCCGGCGTCGCGGGCGCGGGACGCGATCTGTTCGGCACCGTTCGAATGGCCGTCAAGACCCGGTTTTCCAACGAGGAATTTCATCCGGGTTCCCAGCTTTGACGACACCGCGTCGACCGCGGCCCTGATATCGTCCAGCCCCTCGGTGCGGTTCGACGGCGCGCGCGCCACCCCCGTGGGTGCCCGGTACTGGCCGAAGACGCCCCGCACCACGTCTCCCCATTCGCCGGTCGTCGCCCCGGCGCGTGCGGCGGCGAGTGATGGTTCCATCACGTTCCGTCCTTCGGCGCAGGCCCGGCGCAGGTCGTCCAATGCCGTCCGGACGGCGGTCTCGTCGCGTGCCTCCCGCCACGCGACGAGACGCGCCACCTGGTCCGCTTCCGCATCCGCGTCCGCGACCATGATCGCCTCGGGACCCGAGGTCAGGGGCGAGGGCTCCCCCGTCTCAAACCTGTTGACCCCGACGACGATTGTTTCTCCAGCTTCGATGCGTCCGATCCGCTCGGAATTCGCCTCTACCAGGCGGGACTTCATGTACTCGATCGCCTCGACCGCGCCGCCCATGGCGTCGATATGGGTCAGTTCGGCGCGCGCGCCTTCCTTCAGGTTCTCGACCTTGGCCGTCACGACGGGATTACCGTCGAAAAGATCGCCATATTCCAGAAGGTCGGTCTCATAAGCCAGGATCTGCTGCATCCGAAGCGACCAT
>CAZRNL010000144.1:0-7309 GCA_964601395.1 uncultured Silicimonas sp.
GGATATAGGGCTCGACGATCGCGCGGATGTCGGCGCTGCTCTGCTGGTCGCTCTCGTGCTGGGTCGACAGCACGATCGAGGTGACCTCGACAGGTTTGCCACCTTCGTAACGCAGCGAGAGCTGTGACTTGGCGTCGGGGCGCAACTCCGGAGCCTCGCCCGACTTGCGCGCCTCCGACAGCCGCTTGAGAATAGCGTGGGCATAGTGGATCGGCGCCGGCATCAGCTCGGGTGTTTCCCGCACGGCGTAACCGAACATGATGCCCTGATCACCCGCGCCTTCGTCCTTGTTGCCGCCGCCGTCGACACCCTTTGCGATGTCCGCGGACTGCGCGTGCAGATAGCTGTCAACCTTGAGGTTGGCCCAGTGAAATCCTTCCTGCTCGTAACCGATGTCGCGAACGCATTCGCGCGCAATGTCCTCGACCCTGGCGATCACCGAACCGGGTCCGCGGACCTCGCCGCCGATGACGACGCGATCGGTCGTCGCAAAGGTCTCGCAGGCGACACGCGCTTCGGGCTCTTCGGTGAGAAAGGCGTCCAGGACGGCATCCGAAATGCGATCACAGACCTTGTCGGGGTGCCCCTCGGAGACGCTTTCCGAGGTGAAGATGTAGTTTTGCCGGTTCATGTGGAGTGCTCCATTGATTGTTCACCGTCACGCCAGGAAGCCGTTGTGATGGTCAGAGGCGGTTACGACGAAGTAGGTCCCTTTGCAATGGCGTTGCGCCTTTGCGCGGCAAAGAGTGCGGTAATGGTTGCGAGAAGAATAACGGTCAGCGGCAGGTCTCCGGTCACCGCGTAGGGCGTGGGCGGCAAGGATTTCGGCACCTGCGCATCAAGATAGCCAGTCTCGCCCAAGGGAAGCGAGGCCGTGACCCGGCCCAGTGGGTCGATCATGGCGGATACTCCGGTGTTGGCGACACGAACCAGTGGCAGCCCCTGCTCGGCTGCACGGAACTGCGCCTGCTGAAGGTGCTGGTAGGGTCCGGCGAAGGTACCGAACCAGGCATCGTTGGTGATCTGCAGCAGGTAGTCGGGGCGTTCCTCGACACGCCGGACATGTCCCGGAAAGATCGCCTCGTAGCAGATCAGCGGCAGGGCCAGCCCAATCGGCGTGTCGATCAGGCGCACCTCCTCGCCGGCGGTGAAGCCGAAGCCCGTGCTTGCGGCAAGGGCGCGCAGGAAGTCGATCCTGAGGGGGATGTATTCTCCGAACGGGACCAGATGCACCTTGTCGTAAGTCGCCTGCTCCCGCCCCTCGCCGTCGATCAGAACCGACGAATTGAACCATTCCGCGCCTTCGCGCCGGTTTATCCCGGTGAACACCGGAATTCCCTCGCTCGCCTCGGCCGCCCGCGCCAGAACCGGCCCCGCCTGATCCAGCACGTACGGGATCGCCGTTTCCGGCCAGACGATCAGGTCAGGCGGAGAATCGGTCTTTGGCTGAGCGGTCAGGTCGATGGCGCGATCGACGAAGACATGAGCCAAGGCAGGATCCCACTTCTGGTCCTGCGGCGCGTTCGGCTGCACCATGCGGATATGCGTCAAACCGTCGTGAACTGTACCGTCACGCAGAAGGCCCGCACCCAACAGCGCTGCAACCGCGATACCTGCCAGCGCGCCACCCCGCAGGCGGGCCGGCCAGCTTCTGCCCCAGGCAGGCAGGGCCGTGATCACCAGCGTCAGAAGCGTCAGCCCGTAAGGCCCCCAGATCGCCGCCGTCAATCGCACCGGGGTGTCGGTCCAGACATAGGCCGGAAGCGCCCAGGGAAATCCGGTCAGGACATGCCCCCGCGCCAGCTCTGCCGCCGTCAGGCAGAGAGCCCAGGAAATCGCCCGGTTGCCGCCAATCCGCGCCGAAAGCCAGCCAGCCGCACCCCAGAACAATGCCAGTCCTGCGGCCAGGAAAATCAGCGCGAATGGCGCCATCCAGCCATGGATCTCGGGCTCGACCAGGAACGGCTCGACGATCCAGTGGATCGAGACAACGAAGTACCCGATCCCGCCGGCCCATCCGGTCAGCGCCGGACGCGGGCTGTGCGCAACCACAAATGCGAGAACGGCAAATCCTGGAAGCGACACAAGAAGCAGTCCGAAAGGCGCGTGTCCCAGTGCCGCCAAAATCCCCGATCCAGCGGAGAGCCCGATCAGGAGCAGGCGATTCACGTCCTACTCGGCCGCCTGCCGTGCCGCGTTCAGGCGGACCCGCAGACGCTTGATGCGTCGCGGGTCGGCGTCGACCACTTCGAAGTCGGGCCCGTCCGGATGCTTGACCACTTCTCCACGTGCGGGAACGCGGCCGGCAAGCATGAAGACCAGACCGCCCAACGTGTCGATCTCTTCCTCGTCCTCGTCATCCACCAGCTTCATGCCGACCTCGGCCTCGAATTCCTCGACCGGTGTGCGCGCCTGCGCCAGATAGCAACCCGGCGCCTCTTCGGTCCAGAAGCGGCCCTCGGCGATATCGTGTTCGTCCTCGATCTCACCGATGACCTGCTCGATCAGGTCCTCGATCGTGACCAGACCGCCCACGCCGCCGTACTCGTCGATGACAAGCGCCATGTGCATCCGGTCGGTCTGCATCTTCTGCAACAGCACGCCGATCGGCATCGAGGGCGGCGCATACAGCAGCGGCCGCAGCATCTTCGACAGCGCGAAACGCTCGCCATTGCCGTTGAAACCGTGTTTCAGCGCGAAGTCCTTCAGATGCACCATGCCAACAGGCGAATCGAGAGTGCCCTTGTAGACCGGCAACCGCGTCATTCCGCTTTCGCGGAAGATCTCGACCAGATCGTCTTTCTTGATGTCGGTCGGAACCGCCACGATTTCCACTTTCGGAATCATGACATCCTCGACACGCAACTTTGTCAGATTTGCCAGGCTCGCCCGGATGCCTGCCTCTGCGGACACCATAACCGATCGCTCGGTCTCGGCCCCGGATTCGTTTTCACCGCCACCAAGCACCTCGAACAATCGTCCGAAGAAACTTCGCGATCCTTCTTCGTCTCCATCACGCGCGCCCTGCGCCGCGTTAGAAGATCCGTCGCTCGCTTCGCCCATCAATCCTTTCCATCGTCATACGGACCAGATACGCCCGACACCGCATATGGGTCTGGCACCTCAAGTTTTGCAAGTATCGCGGTTTCAAGTGCTTCCATCAAGTCGCCGTCGGCTTCGCGGGCGTGATCGTATCCCAAAAGATGCAACGTTCCGTGAACGACGAGGTGACTTGCATGGTCACTGAGCGACTTCCCGCCGTCCGCGGCCTCGCGGAGACAGGTCTCGTAGGCGATAGCGATGTCGCCAAGGCCGGGATCTCCCTCGGGAAGCGCGGGCGGCATCCCCGCTTCCGCGACGGCGCGGTCTTCCGATGGCCACGATAACACGTTGGTCGGCTGCGCCTTGCCGCGGAAATCGGCATTCAGCGCGGCAATGCGCGCGTCATCGCAGCCCATCACGACCACTTCCCAATCGCCCGGACGAAGACCAAGGTGGTTGAGTACGGCCGCGACGGCGCGCTCGGCCAGGGCGTCGAGACCTGCCTCGTTCCAACGCGGATCCTCAATGACGACATCTACGCTCATGCAAGGTCCCTTACAGAGGATCTCCGCCTGCCGCCAGACCAGTCCATTATTTGAAACTCATGGTCCGAATATTGGTGTCGCGCTTGATTTCCGCTGCCATTCTGCGATGACCGAGCCGCAGTTGAACCGTTTCGGAACATCTCATGACCTCCACTGTCTTCCCTGACCTCAAGGGCGCCTCTGTTTTCGTGACGGGTGGCGCTTCCGGCATCGGCGCCGCCCTGGTCGAGGGGTTTGCGGCTCAAGGCTCCCGCGTTGCATTTGCGGATATTCTCGATGGCGTCGGCCTTGCCCGCGACATCGAGACGCGTCACGGCGTCCGACCGCTGGCGATCCAGGCAGACGTGACCGACCTGACATCCCTCCGCAATGGGCTCGCTCAGGCGGCCGAGGCCCATGGTCCAATCACGGTGCTCGTCAACAACGCCGCCTGGGACGACCGCAAAGGCGCACTCGACGTGGACGAGGCCTATTGGGACAAGATGCAGTCGCTGAACCTCAAGCACCAGTTCTTCGCGTCCCAGGCCGTGGTACCGGGAATGCAGGCGGCGGGCGGTGGACGGATCGTCAATTTCAGCTCGATCAGCTACATGATGGGTATGGGCGACTACCCCGCATATACTGCCGCAAAAGCCGCGATCACGGCGCTGACCAGGTCCTTCGCGCGAGAGTTCGGCAAGGACCGCATCCGCGTCAACGCGATCATGCCGGGTTGGGTGCTGACCCAACGCCAGAAAGAACTCTGGGCGAATCCCGAGGCGCTCAAAGCCTTCGATACCCGCATGTGCCTGCCCGATCACCTGACCCCCGAAGACATGGTCGGACCCGTCCTGTTTCTCTCCTCCGAGGCCTCCAGCGTGATGACAGGGCAGGCGCTGGTCGTCGACGGCGGCGTGGTGGTGACTGGATGATGGGATCGGACCGTCGATACGCCGACTGGATCGCTGTCGATTGGGGCACGTCACGGTTGCGCGTCTGGGCAATGCGCGGCGACCAGCCTGTCGCTGGATCATCGTCGGACAAGGGCATGTCCGCTCTGAGCCGTGACGGGTTCGAGCCCGCCCTGCTCGACCTGATCGAACCCTGGCTCGGTCGCGACCGCATTTCGGTCGTCGCCTGTGGCATGGTGGGTTCGCGCCAGGGCTGGGCTGAAGCCACATATGTCAGCGTTCCCTGCCCACCGCTTTCATCCCGCACGACGCGCCCCGCGACGAAGGATTCGCGGCTTTCGGTCGTGCTCCTGCCCGGTCTCAAGCAGGACGCACCCGCCGATGTGATGCGCGGCGAGGAAACGCAGATCGCTGGTCACCTGGCACGGAACCCGGGCTTCGATGGCGTCGTCTGCCTGCCCGGCACGCACACCAAGTGGGCTCAGGTATCGGCTGGCGAAGTGGTCAGCTTCCGCACCTTCATGACCGGAGAGATGTTCGCCCTCCTCTCCAAGCAGTCCGTCCTGCGCCACACGGTCGGCGATGGCTGGGACGACGACGCCTTCGCCGGTGCAGTGTCCGACGCCTTGTCGCGCCCCGAGGCGAATGCGGCACGCCTGTTCTCGCTCCGCGCCGAGGGACTTCTGAAAGGGTTGGCGCCGGGCGCTGCCCGTGCGCGACTGTCCGGGCTTCTGATCGGTGCCGAGCTGGCGGCCGCCCGCCCCTACTGGCTGGGACAACCGATCGCCATCATCGGCAACGCCGGATTTTCGCAGCACTATGCCGAAGCCCTGGCCGCCCAGGGAGCAACCGCAAGCGTCGCCGATGCGACCGAAGCCACGTTGGCGGGCCTGACCGCCGCTTACCACAAGCTCGAGGAAGCCACCGCATGAGCCGCCCCCTGATCGCCATCCTGCGTGGTATTGCCCCCGAAGAAGCGGTGCCCGTCGCCGAGGTGCTGATCGACGCCGGCATCGACCGGATCGAGGTGCCGCTGAATTCGCCCCATCCGCTGCACTCGATCGAGAAGATGGCCGACGCCATCGGAAACCATGCCATGATCGGGGCCGGCACCGTGCTGACCGCGAAGGCGGTGCGCGAAGTGGCCGACGCGGGCGGACGGCTGATCGTCTCGCCCAACTGCGACCCGGACGTGATCCGGGCCACACTGGATGCGGGGATGCAAAGCTGGCCGGGCGTCTTGACCCCCTCGGAATGCTTCGCCGCGTTGAAGCACGGCGCGACCGGGCTCAAGGTCTTTCCGGCCTTCCAGATGGGAACCGAAGGGTTGAAGGCGATCCGCGCGGTCCTTCCTGCGGAGACCCAGGTCTACATGGTGGGCGGCGTCGGACCGGACACATTCGCCGAATGGCGGCGCGCGGGAGCCAACGGGTTCGGCCTGGGCAGCAACCTATACCGTCCCGGCTCGACGGCGCAGGAGGTGGGCGAGAAGGCCCGCGATATCGTCAGGGCGTGGGAGGCGCTGGACGCATGAGCAAGGTATACGACGACGACATCGCGTCGTTGGGCGAAGGGCCGATCTGGCACCCGACGCGCGGGCAACTCTACTGGTTCGACATCCACGGCTCGGCGCTCCACACCCAAGAGGCCGGCAAGCACCGTCGCTGGTCCTTCGACGAGAACGTCTCGGCCGCCGGCTGGACCGACGACACCCACCTCCTGATCGCCTCGGAAACGCGCCTCTTCCACTTCGACGTCGAGACCGGCGCCTCCGAAGACGTCTGCGGCCTCGAGGCCGACACTCACGACACCCGCTCGAACGACGGCCGCGCCGACCCCTGGGGCGGCTTCTGGATCGGCACGATGGCCAAGGCCGAGGACGGTCCGGCCGGGGCCTTCTACCGCTATTACCGGGGCGAGTTGCGCAAGCTCTACGGCGGCATCACCATCCCGAATGCCTGCTGCTTCACGCCCGACCGGGCGGAGGCCGTCTTCTGCGACACGATAGACAACAAGGTAAAGCGCGTCGCGCTCGACCCCGAGACCGGCTGGCCCGCCGCCGAGCCCCGGGTCTGGCTCGACCTCTCGGGCGAACCCTGGGGCGTGGACGGCGCGGTGATCGACGCCGACGGCAACTTCTGGAACGCCCAGTGGGGCGGCTGGCGGGTCGCCTGCTACGCGCCCGACGGCACGCTGACCCGCACGGTCGAGGTGGGCGGCGCCCATTCCTCCTGCCCGGCCTTCGGCGGCGACGACCTGACGACACTCTTCGTGACCACCGCCGGCGGCCGCGTGACCGACGAGGACAGCGCGCGCTCCGCCGACCAGGGCAAGGTGTTCTTCGAAGAGAACGTCGCGAAGGGCCAGGCCGAACACCGGGTGATCCTCTAGGGCCGTCCGGCTTCATCTTGCCCCAAATACGCAAACGCGACGGCGACGCCGGCGCAACCTGGACGAGGCTTGCCATGACCCCGACACTCGGCGTCTGCTACTACCCCGAACACTGGCCCGAAGAGCAGTGGGCCGAGGACGCGCGCCGCATGGCGACGACCGGCCTGACCTGGGTCCGGATCGGCGAATTCGCCTGGTCGCGCATGGAGCCCGAACCGGGCAAGCTCGCTTTCGGCTGGCTCGACCGCGCCATCGACACACTGGGGGCTCAGGGCCTCAAGGTGGTGCTCGGCACGCCCACAGCCACGCCGCCCCGCTGGATGCTGGAGCGCCATCCCGACATGCTGGGGGTCGACGCCGAAGGCCGCCACCGCAAGTTCGGCTCGCGCCGCCACTACTGCTTCAGCCATGAAGGCTACCGGCAGGAATGCCGCCGCATCG
>CAZRNL010000145.1:0-2235 GCA_964601395.1 uncultured Silicimonas sp.
TGCTGACAGGCGTGGCATGGTCCGGGCGGGGTACGATCCCGCGTGTCGACGTCACTCTCGACGGCGGCAAGAACTGGTACGAGGCGCGGATGTCGGGACCCAGCTTCGACAAGTCGATGCATCGCTTCTACTTCGAATTCGACTGGGACGGGTCGCCCCTGCTGCTGCAAAGCCGGGCGCACGATTCGACCGG
Organism: uncultured Silicimonas sp.; assembly: GCA_964601395.1. Taxonomy (GTDB): domain Bacteria; phylum Pseudomonadota; class Alphaproteobacteria; order Rhodobacterales; family Rhodobacteraceae; genus JAVJUV01. Next base: position 194 of record CAZRNL010000145.1, read on the forward strand.
CTATGTCCAACCGACCAAGGACGAACTGCGCGCCATTCGCGGTACGAACTCGATCTATCACAACAACGGAATCCAGACCTGGCACGTCAATGAGAAGGGGATCGCGGAAAATGTCGAAATTTCTTAACCTGACCGCAGTCCTGATGGTTGCCGCCAGCCCTGCGCTGGCCTCCGGACTGGACCTTGGCCGCCCCGCGACCGAGGCTGAAGTTGCTGCCTGGGACATCGACGTGCGCCCCGACGGGCTTGGTCTTCCCGTGGGATCCGGCGATGTCTTTACGGGCGAAGAGGTGTTCACCGAACGCTGCGCCGTGTGTCACGGCGACTTCGGCGAAGCTGTCGGGCGCTGGCCCCCGCTTGCGGGCGGGCAGGGGTCATTGATGCGGGACCGTCCCGTAAAGACGGTCGGGTCATTCTGGCCCTATTTGTCCACGGTCTGGGATTATGTCCACCGCGCCATGCCCTTTGGCAACGCCCAGTCGCTGACGGCCGACGAGACCTATGCTCTGACGGCCTATATTCTGTATCTCAACGACCTCGTAGACGACGATTTCACGCTGTCCGACGAGAACTTCGCCGAGGTCCGTCTGCCGAACGAAGACAACTTCTACATGGACGACCGCGCCGAGGTAGAGTTGGCCAGGTTCTCGGGCGACGTCTGCATGGTGGACTGCAAGGAGACGGTCGAGATCACCATGCGTTCGGAAGTCCTGGACGTGACACCGGAAGAAACCAAGGCACGTCATCTTGCCGAGGCTGTGCAATCGGCCAAGGATGGAAAGCCTCCGGTTCCTGCGCAAGCTGCTGCGGAAGCGGTGCAGGTCGCGTCGGCGGAAACCGAGGCGGCAGCCGAAACCGGTTCCGCGTCTGACGCTGCCGATCCCGCGCTGGTCGCGGCGGGTGAAACGGTCTTCAAGAAGTGCCAGGCCTGCCACCAGGTCGGCTCCGATGCGAAGGACCGAAGCGGTCCCGCATTGAACGGCCTCGTTGGAAGCCCTGCCGCAAGTTCGGAGAGTTTCGAAAAGAAATACTCCAAGCCCTTGCTCGCAGCTGCCGAAGCCGGACTTGTCTGGACACCTGAGGAATTGTCGGCTTTTCTTGAAAGTCCACGCAACTACATGAAGGGCACGAAGATGAGCTTTGCGGGTCTGAAATCCCAAGAGGATCGCGACGCGGTGATAGCTTATCTGAGCACGTTCAGTGAGTGATGCGGGGTAGGCTTCGATCTTCCCTGGTGGCGGCCGGCATCGGACTTTGTGCCGGGCCGGCTGCTGCTCAGTCCTTGGGTGATGCCGAACGCGGCGAGGCTGTGTTCCGGCAGTGCAGCGGGTGCCATCAGGTGGGACCGGATGCGTCAAGCCGGATCGGACCGCATCTGAACGGATTGTTCGGGCGAAAGGCTGCGGCTGTCGAGGGGTTTCCCTATTCCAAGGCGTTCGAGAGGGCCGGGACGAAGGGTCTTGAATGGCACCTCGACACACTGGACTCCTTTATGGAGAATCCGAAGGCCCTGGTTCCCGGAACGCGGATGAGCTTTCGCGGACTGAGGAAGGCCGAAGATCGTGCGGACGTACTGGCGTACCTGCGTGATTTCTCGGACTCGCCACAGAACATACCCGAGGCCGACCCAACCGCGTCCGGCGTCGATCACGACCTTGACCCGGCGATTTTGGCGATCGAGGGCGATTTCGAGTATGGCGAATACCTCTCAAGCGAATGCACGACCTGCCACCGGGCCGATGGCTCCGATCAGGGCATTCCGTCGATCGTGTTCTGGCCAGAGGACGATTTCGTATTGGCGATGCATGCCTACAAGAGCAAAACTCGAACGCATCCGGTGATGAACATGGTCGCCGGCAGACTGGGAGATGAAGAGATTGCGGCGCTGGCCGCGTATTTCGCGACCCTCGGACAATGAGGGCGCGTTCTTATTGGGAGGAAGCGCTATGAGATTGAACAGAAGGACATTCATTGGCACATCTGCGGCCGCGATGTCCCTTGCGGCACCGATGGTGCAGGCGGCGGCGCATGGAAAACCGAAG
>CAZRNL010000145.1:2245-3053 GCA_964601395.1 uncultured Silicimonas sp.
CCTATTACACCTGCTTCTTCTCGAACCTCTACCTGGGCGGCTTCAAGGAGATGTCGGAGCTGGGCCACACCTATGGCACGCTGGCTTCCGACTACGGTATCAACGTTGTCCATGACTGGGCCATCGGCGTGGACCGGGATGCCAAGACGGTCACGCTGGCCGGTGGCGCGACGCTGTCCTACGACAAGCTGATCCTGTCGCCGGGGATAGACTTCGTCGACGACTCGGTGCCCGGATGGGACGTGACTGCGCAGAACGCGATGCCGCACGCCTACAAGGGCGGATCGCAGACCGAACTGCTGAAGGCGCAGATTGGTGCGATGCGCGAAGGCGGGCTGTTCGTGATGGTCGCGCCACCCAACCCGTTCCGCTGCCCGCCCGGACCCTACGAGCGGGTCTCGATGGTCGCTCACATGCTGTCGAAGACCAACCCGACCGCCAAGATCCTGATCACCGATCCCAAGGAGAGCTATTCGAAGCAGGCGCTGTTCGAGGAAGGCTGGCAGAAATACTATGGCACAATGATCGAACGGCTTGGCCCCGATTTCGGCGGTGGCAACGTCTCGGTCAATCCTGCGGAGATGACCGTCGATATCGATGGGCAGGTCGAAACCGCTGATGTGGTCAACGTGATCCCCGCACAGAAAGCGGGACGGATCGCAGAGATCGCGGGCGTCACGGATGGCAACTGGGCGCCGGTGAATCCCGCTGACATGTCGTCGAAGGCGGATCCGGACGTCTATGTTCTGGGCGATGCGTCGAACCAGGGCGACATGCCGAAATCCGGGTTCTCGGCCAGCAGCCAGGC
>CAZRNL010000145.1:3063-7305 GCA_964601395.1 uncultured Silicimonas sp.
CGGTGCGTGGCGCGCTGACCGATAGCCGTGTGTTCCCGGCGAAGTACTCGAACACCTGCTGGTCGCTGATCACCGAGAACGACGGCGTGAAGGTGGGTGCGAACTACGAGCCGACCGAAGAAAAGATCGCCTCGACCGAGGGCTTTGTCAGCCAAACCGGGGAAGACTCCGCCTTGCGCAAGGCCACCTACGAGGAATCGGAAGGTTGGTACTCGGGCATCACGGCCGACATGTTCGGCTGAAACGCAAAACCCGCCCGGGCCTGACATGGATCAAGGTCCGGGCGACTTTCGGCTTTATTCTTGGGATCAAGCTGAACAGGAGTGGGTCATGAAAGCATTTTCAACAGGACTGGCATTTGCCGCGTTTGCAGCGAGCGCATCGGCGGGCGAGGTTGTCACATACGGTTTTGACGGCTCTTACGAAGATGCCGCGTTTGCGGTTGAAAGCTCAATTGTCGGCAAGGGCCTCGTCATCGACTTCGTCAGCCATGTGGGCGACATGCTGGCGCGCACGGGCGCTGATGTCGGAAGCGACGTCAAGCTGTTCGACAAGGCCCAGGTCTTTCTTTTTTGCTCTGCCGTCGTCAGTCGCCAGGTGATGGAAGCCGATCCGGCGAACATCGTCTATTGCCCTTACAGCATCTATGTCGCCGACCGGGACGGCGTGGTTACCATCGGCCATCACGACTATCCGGATGGCCCGATGGATGCCGTCGATACGTTGCTTAAGGAAATCGTAGCGGACGCCGGAGGAGAATGACGGGCATGGATTATCAGGCGTTTTTCGCATCCGAGCTTCAGACTCTTCGGGAGGAGGGCAATTATCGTGTCTTCGCCGATCTCGAACGGCACCGGGGCGAATTTCCGCGCGCCACGCGGCGCAGCGGAGCCGGAACCTCGGACGTCACGATCTGGTGCTCGAACGACTACCTCGGCATGGGCCAGCATCCGGACGTTCTGGCAGCAATGCACTCGGCACTCGACCGCTCTGGCGCCGGGGCAGGGGGCACGCGGAACATCTCGGGCACGACCCGTGACCATGTGGAACTGGAGGCCGAGCTCGCCGACCTGCACGGCAAGGAAGCGGCCCTTTTGTTCACCAGCGGTTACGTCTCGAACTGGGCGGCGCTTGGAACGCTCGGGGCGAAGATTCCCGGCCTCGTGATCCTGTCCGACAGCCTGAATCATGCCAGCATGATCGAAGGCATTCGGCACAGCCGCGCGCAAAAGGTTATCTGGAAGCACAACGATCTGGGCGATCTCGAAGCGAAATTGAAGGCATTGCCCGCCAATGCGCCAAAGCTGATCGCCTTCGAATCCGTATATTCGATGGATGGCGACATCGCGCCAATCCGCGAGATCTGCGATCTTGCCGATCGCTACAACGCCATGACCTATCTCGACGAGGTTCATGCGGTGGGCATGTATGGCCCGCGCGGCGGCGGCATTGCCGAGCGCGAGGGGCTGATGGACCGGGTGACGGTGATCGAAGGCACGCTTGGGAAGGCGTTCGGGGTCGTCGGCGGTTATATCGCGGCCAGCGCGGCGCTCTGCGATTTCGTCCGGAGCTTTTCGTCGGGCTTCATTTTCACAACAGCTCTGCCACCGCACGTTGCGGCGGGTGCGGCTGCGTCGATCCGGTATCTGAAAGCGTCATCTGCCGAGCGTCTGGCGCATGCGGACCGCGTAGCCGAGGTGCGCGCGCGTCTCGATGCAATGGGTATTCCGCATGTCGATAACCTCAGCCACATCATTCCGGTGATGGTCGGGGATCCAGTGAAGTGCAAATACATCTCGGACCTGCTGTTGAAGGATCACGGGATCTACATTCAGCCGATCAATTACCCGACCGTTCCCAAGGGGACCGAGCGTCTGCGGATCACGCCGTCGCCTGTCCACACAGCCGAAGACGTGGACCGCCTGGTGAGTGCGCTTGGCGACCTCTGGACGCAGTGCCAGTTGGCCCGGATGCCGATGGCGGCGCAGTAGCGCCACTTGGTCACTGGCCGGGCGCGGGTGCCGCGTCCGGAAGTCCCGGTTTCAGAATGAAACTCGCAAGTAAGGCCCCGGCCCACATCGAGGCGACGGCAATCCATGCCGTCATCGACAGGATCGCGCCGCCCGAGACACCGGCACCGACGGCGCATCCCCCCGCCAGCATCGCGCCGAAGCCCATCAGGACTGCGCCGACAAGGTAACGCTCCATCGGCGTGTCAGCTCCGAAGCGCTGGATTTTCCATTCGCGCGACAGCACTGCCATGAGAGCTGAACCGGCGAATACGCCTGGCACCAGTCCGATTCCGAATGACAGCGGAATCGAGCGGTCGGAGACCAGCGCCATCAATGTGTCGGTCGACGGGCCGGTAAAGGTGACGCTGGAAATCGGCACGACTTCAAACGACGCCGAGGCAATCGCCCAGGTCAGCCACCAGCCAAGCGCGACGGCGAAGCCCACGATCGCACCCGCGACGATCCGACTCGTGCGCACGTTGTGGCGAAAAGCCATCGCTATCCCGGTGAGCAGCCCAAGGGCACCGATCAGGATGATAGCGCCGCGCGACAGCCCGAATATCGCCATCAGATCCCGGTCGATCCCGCCTGGAACCGTCCAGAGACCGGCGACCCATTCCCGCGCTGGCGTCAGAACTCCCCGGTAGGATGCCTGCGCCACAAGCGTTACGACCAGGCCGGCGATCAGGGCCCGCAGGTTGCCCGTCCCCGACAGGACCAGCAAACGACTGGCGCAGCCGCGTGCCAGGATCATACCGACGCCAAACATTCCGCCGCCGATGATCGCCCCACTGAGGCTGCCCGTTGCGGCCAGCTGGCGCGCGGACGAGACGTCGAGCACACCCCCCAGGACCGCAAGCTGCGTGGCTAGAAGCGCGGCGAAGAACGCGATCAGCCAGATCGCCATGCGCCCGGCCGGTCGTCCGTCGGACACTTCAGCAGTCGCGGCGCGAAGGCAGAAGCGGGAATGTTGGGCCGAGATGCCGAAGATCAGGCCGGTCAAGACACCCGCGGCCGCCAGAACCGTGCCGTCGCCCCAGATATCGAGAAGGAATTCGACCATGCCCGCGTCCTTTCCGAGACGGCCTACCAGCGTCGGTGACAGAACGGCATGATTTGGATCAACCGCGGGGCTGGACTGGGCGCGAGGCCCCCGTCATTCCCATTCCATCTGCTCATAGACCCGGCCGGCGTTCCGGGTCGCCAGTTCCTCGAACGTGTCGAGGCCGGTGTAGGGGGACTGGTCGACATAGTACGCGCCGGCAAGATCGCCGCCCTCGTCAATATGTTCGCGGATGCGCTCGCGTAGCCAGACCAGGTAGTCCTTCGTGTAACGCCGCACCTGGTCCATGTTCGTTGGATGGCCGTGGCCGGGGATAACGTAAGTGGCCCCAAGCGGTTCGAATTTCGTGTCCCAGGTCTCGAGCCAGTCGGCGGTGATCGTGTCCGCGAAGATTGGCAGCATCCGCTCGTGGAAGGCCATGTCGCCCGAGATCACAAGGCTTTGCTTCGGCAGCCAGACAACGATGTCTCCTGGCGAGTGGGCTGGCCCCAGATACCGCGCTTCGATCCTGAAATCACCCAGTTCGACGACGTATTCCTCTGCAAAGGTCTCGGTCGGGCCGACGACCGTTGTGCCTTCGGCCTTGTCCCGGTTGTATTGCTTCATGCCCAGAAGATTCTGATCGCCGTGCGCCTCGACCTCGGCTGCGGCGTCGTCATGCGCTACGATGGGGACGCCCTGCTCGGCCCAGTACGAGTTGCCAAGCATGGCATGACCCTGCGCGTTCTCATTGAAGATCAGAACCACCGGCTGATCGGTGACCGCCTTGATCTCGTCATGCAGCGCCTTGGCAAGGATATGGGCTGCGCCCCCGTTCACGACGACAACGCCTTCGCCGGTGACAATGAACGACAGGTTGTTGTTGTGGCCCGCGTTCTCGTAGGTCGGCGGTGCGGTGGCGCCGATGGCGGACCAGACGCCGGGAATGTACTCGATCGGCTTCGAGTAGAGCGCCGAGGCAGGATACTGGTCGGCGATGTCTTCCGAGGCGAGGGCAGGGCTCACCAGCATGAGAAAAGCGAGTGTGCGTATCATTGTGCGTCCTCCAAGAAGAGATAGGCGTCCCCGTCTTTTTCGATTCGTCCCATGCCGCCGGCTGGCAGATGGAAGCCGACCAACGGTAACGCCGTGTCGGCCAGTTCCGCCAGAAGTGCCAGCCGGGTCTCG
>CAZRNL010000146.1:0-7293 GCA_964601395.1 uncultured Silicimonas sp.
ACGCTCTGGGTCACCTTCGTGCCCTGCTTTCTGTGGATCTTCGCAGGCGCCCCCTATATCGACCGGCTGACTCACATGCCGCGCCTCTCGGCCGCCCTCAGTGCCATCACTGCTGCGGTCGTCGGCGTGATCCTGAACCTTTCGGTCTGGTTCGCGGCGCATGTCTTCTTCTCCAGTGTTGGCACCGCTTCGCTCGGCCCGCTTCACGCCATCGCACCCGACCCCGCAACTCTCCAGGCGCAACCGTTCGTCATTGCCGTGCTTGCCGCCATCCTGATGTTCGGCCTTCGCCAAAGCCTTGAGCGAACGTTGATCTTCGGGGCGCTTGCGGCGCTCCTTTCCGCACGGTTCTTCTGAAGATCACAAACTGCGATTGCTCACCTTCCCTTCACTTCCGAATCTTATATGCTGGCATCACCGAGGGATGGAGACGCAATGCCCCGCACCATCGATTACGGCAACCTGATGCACCGCGCGATGCGTAGTCTCATTCAGGAGGTCCTGAAGGACGTCGCGGCCAACGGATTGCCGGGACAGCACCATTTCTTTATAACCTTCGACACGATGCATCCGGACGTTGAAATGGCCGACTGGCTCTCCGACCGATACCCGGAAGAAATGACAGTGGTCATGCAGCACTGGTACGACAACCTCGAGGTTACCGACGAAGGCTTCGCGGTCACTTTGAACTTCGGCGACAATCCCGAGCCGCTCTATATCCCATACGATTCGATTCGCACCTTCGTGGACCCGTCGGTGGAATTCGGGCTTCGGTTCGAAACTCAAGGCGACGACGATGACAGCGACGACGTCGCGCCGACGCCAGTCGAAACAACCGAGAGCGACACCAGCAGCGCACCGAAAGATGCCGAAGTCGTCAGTCTCGACAAGTTCCGGAAGTAGTCGCTATTTTCGATAGCTTTGGTGGCAGGAACCGCACGACTTACCGATCGCCGCCATTCGGCCCTAAAGCCGCACGCCCCGGCGGCCTGCGAGGTCGGTGAAATACTGCCACGCCACCCGGCCCGACCGCGATCCCCGCGTCGCCTGCCACTCGATTGCCTCGGCGCGCAGCGTCTCGTCGTCGATCCCGACGCCATGCGCGTCGCAATATCCCCGGATCATCGCCAGGTACTCGTCCTGCGTGCAGGGATGGAAGCCCAGCCAAAGCCCGAACCGGTCCGACAGCGAGACCTTCTCCTCCACAGCTTCCGACGGATTGATCGCGGAGGACCGTTCGTTCTCGATCATGTCGCGTGGCATCAGGTGACGGCGGTTCGATGTGGCATAGAAGATCACGTTGTCGGGACGTCCCTCGATACCGCCATCGAGAACGGCCTTCAGACTCTTGTAATGCTGATCGTCATGGGAAAACGACAGGTCATCGCAGAACATCAGGAACCGTGAGTCCGATCCGCGCAACAGGTTCAGAAGGCGTCCAACCGAGGGCAGATCCTCGCGCTGGATCTCGACGATCTTCAGGCTCAGCCCCTCAGCCAGAACGGCCGCGTGCACTGCCTTGACGAGCGAAGACTTCCCCATGCCCCGCGCACCCCAAAGCAGCGCGTTGTTCGCAGGCAATCCACGGGCAAATTGCCTCGTGTTCTCGACCAGAGTGTTGCGCGACCGGTCGATCCCGACCAGAAGTCCTATATCGACCCTGCTGACATCAGCCACCGGATCCAGCCTGTCAGGAGCGACATGCCACACGAAGGCATCGGCATTTTGGAAATCCGGCGCTTTCAGAGGCGCAGGTGCCATGCGCTCCAGCGCGGCGGCAATGCGCTCTTTGGGCTTCATCAGCTCTTCGCGTCCTTCTCGTCTTCGTCGAACTCGGGATACAACTCTTCATCCTCGCCCAGAATGCCTTCCTCGCGCAGCTTCTGGACACGCTTCTTCTCCACCCGCCTCACCAGCTGGATCGAGATCTCGTAAAGACCGTAGACGGCCGTAAACAGGATCAGCTGCGTGATGACATCGGGCGGTGTGACAAGCGCTGCGAGCAAGAGTATGGCGACCATCGCGTATTTGCGCGTTGCGGCAAGTCCCTTGGCGGAGACAAGACCAGCCTTGCCCATCAGTGTCAGTAGCACCGGAAGCTGAAAGCACAGCCCGAAGGCCATGATGAACTTCAGAGTGATATCAAGGCTTTCGTTCACCTTGCCGAAGAACGTGATCTTCACGCCCTCGGCGCTCTCTGGCACGACGGCAGCCTCCGGGGGCAGGTCATCAACGCCCTGCGCCAGAAGGTTGGCAAAGATCGAAGACACATCCGCGAACCCGAGGAAGAACGCCATCGCCAGCGGCGTGACGACGAAATGGGCAAAGGATGCTCCCAAAAGGAACATCAGCGGCGATGCCACGATAAATGGCAGGAAAGCGTTTTTCTCGGTCCGGTAGAGACCCGGCGCCACAAAGCGCCACATCTGGTAGGCGATCACCGGAAAGGCCAGCGCAAAGCCGAACACCATCGAGATCCGGAACAGCGTGAAGAGGTATTCCTGCGGACTGGTATATTGCAGCGTCGGCGCCGGATCGCCCAGCGACCGCAGCGTCGCCTCTATCGGATGGACGAGGAACTGCAGGATCGGCTCAGCAACGGTAAAGGCCAGAATAATGCCGACCACGAAGGCCAGGACCGACCAGATCAGCCGCGTTCGCAGTTCCGACAGATGCTCGATTAGCGGGGCCGAACTGTCCTCCATCTCGTCATCTGTCGCACTCATGACGCATCACCGGCTTTGGCTTCGTTGCCGGTTGCGGGAACTTCTGCTGTCGGCTCCGGTTTCGCAGCAGCCGCGGCGGCTTTCTCGGCGTCAAGCCGCTCCTGCGTTTTCTTGACGGTGGCTTCGCGTATCTTCCGGGTCTGCTCGGCACGCTCTTCAGCCAGTTTCGCCGTTTCGGGGCCGACTTCCTTGGGTTTCGGGTCGGACTTGGACGTATACCGGGTCGGATCCCAACCCTTGGCCGCATCCTTCACGGCGTCCAGACCCAATTCCTTGGCCGAAGTCATCTTCTTCAGGCTTGAAGCTGTTTCCTTCATGCCCGTTTCATCGGCAGCGTCTTCCATCGCACGCTGGAAATCGCGGGCCATCTTGCGAAGCTTGGCGGACATCCTGCCAAGCTCGCGGAACATTTTCGTGAAGTCCTTCGGACCCACGAAGATCAGGGCAAAAACCCCGATAACGATGATTTCGCCAATTCCAAGGTCGAACATGAGGTGTGACCCGGCCTAAATCAGACCTTGTCCTTCTCGACGTCGGGCGTCACGTCCTTCGCGACGCTCGAAGCTTCGTCCTCGATCTCTTTCTTTCCATCGTCCACGCCTTTCTTGAAGGCGGTGATGCCCTTGCCGACTTCGCCCATCAGGGACGAAATCTTGCCCCGTCCGAAGAGGACCAGAACGACAATAGCGATAAGCAGAAGGCCCGGCAGGCCGATATTGTTCAGCATTGGTATGTCTCCGTAAGATCCGAAGCGGTATGTAGGCACTTCCCCGGTCAAGGAAAAGCGCCAAATCAGAGGGACTTGCGCGCCGTATTGAGAAACAACGGCATTTTTCGCATGTGCGAAAACAACTGACAGGTTAATGTCAGTTGGGCTGCAACAGCAATACGCGTCCGACGGTCCGAATCATGCCCGCCAGAGTATGGGCGGTCAATGATTTCGCCGGACGCAGAAAGAGGAGAGAGCGACGTGCGCCGCACCGACCGCCTGTTCGAATTGATCCAGATCCTGCGTGACGGTCGGCTACATCGCGGAGCCGACATGGCACAGCGTCTGGGGATCTCTCTGCGCACCCTTTACCGCGACATGGACACGCTCATTTCCTCCGGTATCCCGGTCGAGGGTGAGCGCGGACTGGGCTACATGATGACGGCACCCATCACGCTGCCGCCGCTGAACTTGACGCTGACGGAGCTTGAGGCCCTTCACCTCGGTCTTGCCGTCGTGACCAAGGCCGCCGACCCGGAACTGCAGCGGGCGGCGAAAACACTCTCCGAGAAAGTCGACGCCGTCTTGCCCGAGGACCGCGCCGCGCCCGCCACGGGTTGGGGTTTCGCGGTCTATCCCTTCGCAGAGGCTGCGCGCGGGTTCGTCCATATGGCACCCCTCCGCGCCGCGATCCGCTCACGCCGCAAGGTCGACATCGTCTATTCCGCCCCCGATGCACCCGAAACGCGCCGGCGCCTGCGCCCCTTGCAGATGGAATATTGGGGCCGGGTCTGGACGCTCACCTCATGGTGCGAACTGAGGGACGACTTCCGGGTCTTTCGCGTCGACCGTATCCGCACGCTCGATGTCAGCTTCGACACGTTCGAGGAAGAACCCGGCAAGACGCTTGCCGATTACCTCGAACGGATGGACCCTGCTCCTGCGGGCGTGTGATCGCCATCCGTCGGGAACACGAAACAGCGCCCGCGCCGGATCATCAGCCACAGTATCGTACCGGGCTTCGGCAGGAATACCGACGGCACGCTGGCCTTGAGAAGCGATCCGTCGTGTTCCATCCGAAACTCTACCAGGCTTTCCGAACCCATGAAACGCGAACGGATCACGTTGGCCCGCGCCGGAGTGCCATCCTCCGTCGTGGGCAAAGGACCGCGTCCGTCACGGTCAAAGTCGATCCTGAGGTGCTGCGGCCGGATCACGATCTCGACCTCGGTGCCGTCCGGCACGCCGGGGGCTAGGAAGGCGCCGAAGGGAGTGTCGGTCAAAGCCCCGCGAACAACGCCCCGGATCACGTTGATATCACTGAAGAACGCAGCCGCCTGGCGATCCACGGGCGCATTGTAGACGTTGTAGGGAGCGCCCCGCTGAATGATCCGGCCATCCCGCATCAGGGCGATTTCATCCGCCATCCGCATCGCTTCTTCCGGCTCGTGGGTAACCAGAAGAACTGCGGTGCGCTCTTCCTTGAGGATCTCTAGCGTCTCGTCCCGGATGCCGTCGCGCAGCCGGTTGTCCAGCCCCGAGAACGGCTCGTCCATCAGCATGATGCGCGGCCGTGGCGCAATCGCGCGCGCCAATGCAACGCGTTGCTGCTCGCCCCCGGACAGTTCGTGCGGGTGGGCATCGGCAAACCCTTCCAGGTGGACGCGCTCGAGCATCTCAGCGGCCCGTCGACGCTTCTCCGAGCGGTTTCCGAAAACACCGAACCCCACGTTGTCCGCAACGGACATGTGCGGGAACAGTGCGAAGTCCTGAAACATCAGCCCGATATGACGTTCTTCGGGCGGAAGATGCACCTGGTCGTCCGACATCACGTGACCGTCGACCAGGACCCGGCCCTCGTCCTGACGGTCGACGCCGGCGATGATCCTCAATGTCGTCGACTTTCCGCACCCCGAGGGACCAAGAAGGCAGGTCACCTGTCCCGGAGCAATCGCCAGCGACACGTCCGAGACAACGGCGCGTCCACCGAAGCGGCGCGTCAAACCTTCTGCGATCAAACCCTTGCCGACGTCGCTCACGCTTCCTGCCCTTCAATCCCGACTGAAGCACTCGGAATTACGTGAGGCGGGATAGCAACCTCTCTTCCCGCCCGCAAGATGACCAAAAGACCCAGGGCTCAGAACGTTGCGTTGATACCGCCCCCGTCCAGCAGGATGTTCTGCCCGACCATGAAGCCTGCATGAACCGAGCAGAGGAATGCGCAGGTCGCACCGAACTCTTCGGCCGTGCCGTAGCGCCCCACCGGCAAGGACGCCTCGCGCTTGGTCCGGGCCTGCTCGATCGTGATGCCCTCGCGCGACGCCACGCCCTTGTCCAGAGCATCGGCGCGGTCGGTCGCATGGATGCCGGGCAAGAGGTTGTTCATGGTCACGCCTTTGCCCGCGATCTGGCGCGAAGTTCCGGCAACGTACCCGGTCAGACCGGCACGGGCTGAGTTGGAAAGCCCGAGGACACCGATCGGCGCCTTGACCGATTGCGAGGTGATGTTCACCACCCGGCCCCAGCCGCGCTCCATCATGCCGGGCACCAACGCCTTTATCAGCGCGATAGGGGTCAGCATGTTCGCATCGAGCGCCTTGATGAAATCGTCGCGCTCCCAGTCTGTCCACATACCCGGCGGCGGGCCCCCGGCGTTGGTGACCAGAATGTCCACCTGCCCTGCGGCTTCGAGCACCTTGGCGCGGCCCTCTTCGGTTGTGATGTCGGCCGCGACGGCCGTGACCTCGACCCCGTGCTTCGACCGGATGTCCGCCGCCGTGGCCTCAAGCGCCTCTGCGCCTCGCGCGTTCATCACCAGATGGACACCGGCCCCGGCCAGGGCTTCCGCACACCCCCGGCCAAGACCCTTGGACGACGCGCAGACAAGCGCCCGCTTTCCACTGATTCCCAAATCCATGCGGTGACCCTTCCCCTTCGATTGCAGTCGAAGGGGATCTAGCAGGTCAGCCGCCGGGGGCAACGCTCAATCGGCGACCAAAGCCACATCGACGTCAAAACCAACGCCGGCCGGAACGTCCGTGTTGGCAGCCGAGATCATCTCGGCATTGACACCAAAGTACCCGCCGAACAGCACACCCGAAATCGGCCTAGATGTACCGTCCAGTGTCACCGAACCGTTTACGTCCATGAAGAATACCGTCGTGGCTCCAGCTGCGTCCAGGTCCAGACTTCCCGCTACGGGTGTCCCGGAGCCGACAATCGTACCGCCCGTAGCAGGTGCGATGCCAGCTTGATAGAAGTTGTTGGCCGAACCGGTGATGTTCCCGGTCGCGAAATTCGCGTTTAGGCCCACTTGCCCGATCACCCCTGACTCCGACGTATCGAAACTGTCAGCAATCACGATCACTCCATCGTAGTCGGCTCCCGGCCCAACCAACACGGGGGTCGGATCGAGAGTATCCAGACGCGTCGTAAGCCGCTCTGCCTCATCGACGAGCGTCGTAAATTCGGATGAAAGGTTTGCCGAACCGCTTCCGCAGGCCGAAAGTGCAAGCACGGACAAAGCCAGTACCGAGATGTTCATGCGGATCATTCTATGCTCCATTAACTGATTATTAATCCCCTGAGACCTTAGAAATTGTCCTCTCGCTCTTGGCAAGCTGGGATCTGTCTTTTCAACCTCAGAGGATACCGAAACCCGACGGCAAGGCCGCCTCCGCCGTACCCCCTTCCTGTCTGTCCGCTCCACGGCTATATGCCCCCCATGCTGGACCGCACCTCAAACTCCGCCCCCCTCCCGCCGGAAATCGCCCGGAGACGGACCTTTGCCATCATCTCGCACCCCGATGCGGGCAAGACGACGCTGACCGAGAAGTTCCTTCTTTACGGTGGTGCGAT
>CAZRNL010000147.1:0-3761 GCA_964601395.1 uncultured Silicimonas sp.
GTTGTCGGGGTCCGCCTCGACTGCGGCGGTCAGATCTCCCACGGGTCCTGCGTTCTGCGCCGCCCGCGCCAGCGCCAGTTGCGCGTGCACGGCGTCGAGTTCAGTGGCGGACGCGATGGCCATGGGGGCCGCGTTCAGGATCGCGATGCCCTTGTCGTGCGCCCAGGTGAACATCTCGTCCGCGCCGCGATTCAGAAGCGTGTAGCGGTTGTGGTTGATCATCGCGTCGAAGGGCCAGCCCTGTTTCAGGATGTCGAACATCAGGTCGACCTTGCCCATCGCCAGTCCGATGGCGTCGGCAAGTCCTTCCTCCTTCATCTTCACGAGTTCCTCCAGCGCGCCGCCCTTGCCGGTGATGTCGTCGAGATTGGCGCAATGCTCGGGGTCGTGCAGGTGCAGGATCTGCACCTTGTCGACGCCGAGGCGTTCGAGGCTTTCTTCCAGCGACCGCCGCGCACGCGAGGCGGTGAAGCGTCCGGTCTCCATGTCGCGGTCGAGCTTGGTGGAGATGGCGAAGCCTTCAGGCAGGCCGCCCCGTTCGCGGATCGCGGCGCCGACCCGCTTCTCGCTTTCGCCCAAGCCGTAGTTGTTCGACGTGTCGAGGCAGTTGACCGGGCCGTCGAAGATGGCCTGCAGCGTGTCGCGCGCCCGCGCCTCGCCGACTTCGTAGCCATAGGTGTCGGGCATGTTGCCGAGCCCCGAAGTGCCGAACATGATCGGTGTGATCTCGACGCCGGTGCTTCCGACCCTGCGCTTTTCCATCGTATTCTCCTTCAGATCGAGCCAGCCTCGACCATGTAATTGTTGGCAGTGCACATCGCCGCGTCGTCCGAGGCGAGGAAAAGGACCATGCGGGCGACGTAGACCGGGTCGATCAGGTCGGGCAGGCATTGCTTCCGCTTCTGGGCCTCGAGCGCCTCGGGCGTGGCCCAGAGCGTTTTCTGCCGGTCGGTCATGATCCAGCCTGGGACCACGGTATTGACGCGGATGCGGTCGCGGCCAAGGTCACGGGCCATCGTGCGGGTCAGGCCATGCACGGCGGCCTTTGCGGTGGCATAGGCGGGAAAGCCGCCGCCTGCCTCCCACCAGGAATTCGAGCCCATGTTGACGATCGAGCCGCCGCCGGCGGCGATCATGTCGGGGGCGACGGTCTGGATGGCGAAGAACATGTGGCGCAGATTGGTGTTCATGCGCTCGTCCCAGTAGTCCGGGGTGACGTCGGTCCAGTCGTGGCGGTCGTCGCGGGCGGCATTGTTGACGAGCACGGTCGCGGGGCCGAGGCGGGACTTCAGTGCCGCGAAAGCCTTCTGAAGCGCGTCGATGTCGCGAAGGTCGCAGATCTCGTAGTCCACGGTTCCGCTGGTGCCATCCTTCATCGCGGCGCTGCCGGTGGCGTCGATATCGAGAAAGCCGACCTTGGCGCCCTGGGAAGCGAAGGCGGCGACGATCTCGGCTCCGATGCCGGAAGCGCCGCCGGTCATGAATACGGTCTTGCCCTTGAGGCTGGGATAGGTCGCGAAGTCGGGCATGGGAATCCTCGTCGGTAACGGAAACGGCGGCACGGAGACCGTGCCGCCGTCTGATTTCAGGACTGTCTTACTGCGCGATGCAGGTGTCCGCAGTCTCGGGCGTGCAGACGTCGAGGCCCGTGTAGGTCGGGTCTGCCGGGGGCTCGCCGCCAGCTGCCATCTGGGCGAAGGCCTGCATGACCTCGTAGCCCATCTGGAACGGACGCTGTCCGACCTGACCGGCCGAGAAGCCTTCCTTCATCTGGTCGATCTGGACCGGCAGCGTGTCGGCCACGACGAGGGCCAAGGAGCCATCGGCGATCTTGCCCTTGTAGGGCTCGACTGCGGCGCGGTTCGCGTCAGGCACGAACTGCGGGAAGCCGCCGGTCGGCAGGAAGGCGTCGAGGTCCGGATTTGCGGCCATGAAGTCTTCGAACTGCTGCACCGACTTCGGGAAGTCGTCGTCGGTGTAGAGCGGGCAGCCGTCGGCTTCGGTCCAGCCGTTCTGGCCGGTCAGACGCTCACCCGGCGAGGTGGTGCCGGACATGCCGCCGAGCGTGTCGCGGATACCCTGCATACGCTCGTTGTGGTTGGCAGCCGCGGCGCCGCCGGACTGGATGCAGACCGTGCCGCCGTTCGGCTTGATTTCCATCGCAAGCTTGGCGAGGTTCACGCCGATCTCGTAGTTGTGCGTGCCGATGTAAGCGGTCCGCAGGCTGGGATCGAGAAGGTCCGAGTCCCAGGTGATGAACGGAATGCCGGCTTCCTTTGCCGCTTCCGCCGCAACGGCCATGGCTGCAGCGTTGGATGGCGACACGCCGAGGCCCTTGACGTTGCCACGTGCGATAAGGTCCATCACGATCTGGACCTGCTCGTCACCGCCGCCGTGCTCGCCCGGTCCGATGTATTCGCAGACAAAGGCGCCGCCCGACTCGGCTTCGGCCTTCTTGCAGCCGTCGCGAGCCTGGTCGAAGAACGGGTTGTTCATGTTCTTGGGCACGAGGGCGAAAATGTCCTGTGCGAATGCCGTCGAGCCGACCGACATGGCCGAGACGGCGAGTGCCGAAGTAATCAAAAGCTTTTTCATGCTTTCCTCCCTGGTTGATGCCACCGTCGTTGGGCAGCGGTACTAACGATCCCGCTTTGGCAGGATCGCATCCTTGAGGGTTGCCAGGTAACTCTGGCCTCCCGTGGTTCTGAGGCCGATGAAGACGGCCAGTATGATGAAGAGACCGACGAAGGCGCCTTGCCAGTTCGAGTCGATCCCCGCCATGAGAAGGGCGTTGCGGATCACTTCGAGCAGGGCCGCACCGACAATGGCCCCGTAGGCCGTGCCGTAACCGCCGAGCAGGTTCGCGCCACCGATCACGGTCGCGGCGATGACGCGCAACTCGTAGCTTTGCCCCAGCGCGTTGATCGCCGATCCGGTGTAGCCGAGGATCAGAAGCGACGAGACCGAGGCGCAGAAGGCCGAGAAGACGTAGGCCTGGAACTTGATAAGGTTGACGTTGACGCCGGTCAGGCGGGCGGCCTGTTCGTTGCCGCCGATCGCGAAGAGGTGCTTGCCCCAGGCGCGGTACTTGAAGACGTACCCGACCATCAGCGCCATCAGGACCATCACCCAGAAGTGCGACGAGAAGGCGGGGATCCAGTCGGGCCACATATCGCCGGGGACGTTCGGCGGGAACTTGGCCTGGCCGATCGCCTTGACGATGGGTGCGTCGGGGCCGAACTGGTAGAGCATCTGGTTGCCCGAGATGACGACGGCCAGCGACCGGGCGATCGACATCATCCCGAGAGTGACCACGAAGGGCGACATGCCGATATAGGCGATGAGAAATCCGTTTACCGCGCCGCAGGCGAGACCCGCCATCATGCCCATCGCGAAAGCGAAGTACCACGGGTACTCGGCCGTTAGGTAGATGCCGGCCACGATGGCGACAAGGCCCATGATCGACCCCACCGACAAGTCGATCCCGGCGGTGATGATCACGCAAGTCATCCCGAGCGCCATGATCCCGAAGATCGCGAAATTGCGGGTGATGTTGGCCATGTTCTGCGCGGTCAGAAAGCTGGGCTGGTAGAGCCCGATGGCGATGGAAATCGCGATCAGCGCCATCGTGACCCAGAACGGCTGGCTTCTGATGATCCGCTGAAGGATCGTGCTTTCCTCGATCCCCGTCACGTCGCTGATCGAGACGCCGCCGCTGCTCTTGGTTTGCTCAAGCTGCATCGATCGCTCCCGTGATCAGA
>CAZRNL010000147.1:3771-5119 GCA_964601395.1 uncultured Silicimonas sp.
GGCCGGTGATTTCCTCGGGCGAGGTCGCCACGGTTTTCTTGTCGGCCACCTTGGTGCCGCGCCGAAGCACGGCGATCCGGTCGCAGACGGTGAAGACGTCCGGCATCCGGTGCGAGATCAGGATCACCGCGTGACCCGTGGCCTTCAGCCGCTTGATGAGGTTGAGGACCTCCGCAACCTGCCGGACCGAGATCGCGGCGGTGGGTTCGTCCATCAGAACGAGTTTCGGGTCCGAAAGCCGGGTGCGCGCGATAGCTACTGCTTGCCGCTGGCCTCCGGACATCTTCTGCACAAGATCACGTGGGCGCGTCTCGGATTTCAGTTCCTCGAAAAGCTCGGCGGACCGGTCGACCATGGCCTGTTTGTCCAGCGTCTTGAACGGTCCCCAGCCTTTCTTCAGTTCGCGTCCGAGAAAGACGTTCTCGGCGGCGGTCAGGTTATCGGCAAGGGCAAGATCCTGGTAGACCACTTCGATCCCCGCGCGGCGTGCGTCCAGCGGGCGGGTGAAATGAACGGGCTTGCCATCGACGGAAATTGTTCCGGTCGTCGGCGGGAAGTTCCCCGCGATGATCTTCACCAGTGTCGACTTGCCCGCCCCGTTGTCGCCCATCAGGCCGACTGCTTCTCCGGGTTCAATGGTCAGGTCCACGCCCTGAAGTGCATGGATCGCACCAAAGCTCTTGGTGATCGAAGACATTTGAAGAAGACTCATCGCGCACCCGAAACATTGCCGGACGCGCAGACATTGAACTTTGACATTGGCCTCCCTTACCGCAGGTTCTTCGACTCTTGCGCGGTTTTCGCATCCTCTTACTTAACTACATTCTGCGTTTCATTTCAGGAGTCGTCAATTCCTGTGCGACCGTTTCTGCAAATTATTTTTTGACGACAGGAGAGTCTGCAATTTTCGTTGCAGAGCCTTGTTCACAGGCCTGTGAGCGCCTGGAGAACAGCTTCTGGCCTTGTCGGCCCGCGCAAAGTTCGCTCACCTCAGTCTCTCGGTGGCAAGGCCGATCCGGGGAATCCGGCGGGGTGGGCTTGTGTCCGCCTTCGGACTGCGTGACTGTCCGAAGAAATAGTACGAGAGGCTGGCGATGAACAGTAAAGTCTGCATGATCACGGGTGGCGGGCGCGGCATGGGAGCGGCCGTTGCACGCGAAATGCATGGCCGGGGCTATGCGCTTTCGCTGATGTCGCCCTCCGATAGCTGCGAGGCACTGGCGGCGGAGCTGGGCGGGGTAGCGCATCGAGGCAGGACCGACAACGGGCAGGATCTCAAGGCGCTTTTCGATCTGACGATGGAGACCTACGGGCGGATCGACGCGGTGCTGATCCATACCGGCGGGCC
>CAZRNL010000147.1:5129-7291 GCA_964601395.1 uncultured Silicimonas sp.
TCTGCTCGAGATCCCGGATGAAGACTGGGATCGCGCGGACGCGCTGATCCTGAAGCCGGTCATCCGGCTGGCGCGGCTGGTCACACCGGTGATGGAGGCGCAGGGCGGCGGGTCGATCGTGAACATCACCACATTCTCGTCCTTCGAGCCCAGCCTGACCTTTCCGACCTCGAGCGTCTACCGCGTGGCGGTTTCGTCATTCACCAAACTCTACTCCGACCGCTACGGGCCCGTGAACATCCGGATGAACTGTCTTCTGCCGGGATTCACCGACAGCCTGGACCTGCCGGAGAAATATGCCGAGATGGCCGCCCTGAAGCGGCTGGCGCGCGCCGAGGAACAGGCAAAGGCGGCCGCGTTTCTTCTGAGCGACGACTCGAGTTTCATCACCGGTCAGAGCCTGCGCTCGGACGGTGGCGTGACCAGATCCATATAGGGGCACCGGATGACGGGCGAATTGAAGGACATGGCGCGGGACGGCGTTCTGCGCGCGGCGGTCAACACAGGGAACAGGGCGTTGGTGCAGGTCAGGGACGACGGCACCTTCGGGGGCGTCGCTCCGGCGCTGGCGCAGCGTCTGGCGGACGAGATCGGCGTGCCGCTGGAGCCGGTGGTCTACAGCGGCGCCGGCAATGTCTTTGCCGATGCGGGCGGTGCGGTCTGGGATCTGGGTTTTCTGGCCATCGATCCGTCGCGGGCCGAGCGGGTGACCTTCACCCGGCCCTACATCGTGATCGAGGCCAGTTTCGCGGTAAGGGCGGACTCTCCGCTGAAGCGCGCGGAGGACCATGACGAGGCGGGGCTGACGGTGCTTTCATCCACGGGCTCGGCCTATGAGTTGTACCTGACCGCCAACCTGAAGAACGCGGCGCTCGAGCGGTCGGGCACGCCGGGCGAGAGCTTCGAGGAATTCAGAGCCGGACGCGGCGACATGGTGGCGGGCGTGCGGGAATCGCTCGAACGGCACTTTGGAGGCGACCCGGCCTACCGCGTGCTGCCTGGGGCGCTGACCCGGATCGAGCAGGCGCTGGTTCTTCCGACGCCGGGCGACCCGCGCCAATCGGCACTGGACGACTTCCTTGCGCGGGCCATCGAAGAAGGCTTCGTCGCCGAGCAGTTGACGAAGGGTGACAAGGCATGACGGACCATCCGCTGCGCATCATCACATCGGGCGCTCAAGCGGCCGCCATTGAAGCGGCGCTGCCGTTCTACGATGCTCCGGTCGAGGTCGCCTACGGATCGTCGCTGGGGGCGGCGCACGATTCCATTCCGACGCGACTGGCGGCGGGCGAGCGGTTCGACCTCTATTTCCTGGCGGAATCGGGACAGCGAAAGTACGCGGCGCAAGGTTTCCTGGATGAGGAATTTATCCCGCTGGTCGAGTCTCACATCGCCGCTGCGGTGCGGGAAGGCGACGAGGTGCCGGATATCTCGACGATCGATGGTTTGCGGGCGGCGCTTCTGGCGGCGGGATCGGTGGCGCACGCGGCCAGCGCCAGCGGGATCTACCTGTCGACCGAGGTCTTTCCCGCGCTCGGGATCGCCGATCAGATGAGCCGCACGGCGCGCACGATCTTCTCCGAACGGGTGGGGCGGGTCGTGGCGCGGGGTGAGGCGGATCTGGGGTTCCAGCAATTGAGCGAACTGATCCCGATCGAGGGGATCACAATCGTGGGACGGCTGCCGGAAGAGTTCCGCCGGCCCTTCATCTTCGGCGCCGCGCATGGACTGGACCCCGAACGACGTCCGGCGGCCGAGGCTTTTCTGGAGTTTCTGAGGTCCGACGTCGGCTCGGAGGCGTTCCGCGCCAGCGGGCTGGATTCCGTCGGCTAACTCAGCGCCGAAATGATCGCCGCGGCGGCGCTTTCGGTCGATGCCGTGCCGCCGAGATCGGGAGTGCGCAGCGGGACTTCGGCCAGCGATGCCTCGACCGCCTTGCGTATGGCGCGGCCGGCGCTGCCATACTCGGGACGGGCGAGGCGAGTCTCCAGCCAGTCGAGCAGCATGGCCGCCGAGAGGATCAGCGAGACTGGGTTGGCGGTGTTCTTGCCCGCAAGATCGGGGGCCGAGCCGTGCTGGGCCTGCGCCATCGCGCGGTCGGTCCCGGCGTTGAGCGAGGCGCCGAGCCCGAGGCTGCCGGAGAGTTCCGAGGCAAGATCGGA
>CAZRNL010000148.1:0-7290 GCA_964601395.1 uncultured Silicimonas sp.
CAACGATGCACGACACGGCCATGGCGGTGATCAGGAAGACCGGCGGCTGAGCGCAGTTTCATCAGAATACCCGGTGCACCTGGATCAACCGGTCATTTTCATCGGGACCCCTGGCCACCGCCATGTGTCTCGGCGCCTCGACCAGTGTCGATAAAAATATGGATTTGTTCAGCCAATCGTACGGTCCCTGTGGTGCCGTGAATTCGGGTACCAGTCGATAGGTGCCCCAGTCCGAGGCATCGCCGGGGTATGCCAGCCCCTTGTTGTGTATGAGTATATTGACCCCGTCATTTGTGCGCAGGCGGTAGAAGGCATCGATTACCACAACACCGTCGGGGCGCTCGAGCGGATAGTCCGCCCCGCCGGGCACGACGTCGCCCTTGATCGAGGGTCCCTCGAAATAGCCGCCGATAATGGGCCAGAAATCGTCGCGGATGCCGTCCTTGCTGTTCTTGTTCGGCCCCATGGTCTCAGGCGTCGAGCAGGTCACGACGAGATTCATGACGAGCTCGGTACGTATCGGGTCGTAGTTCTTGAGACCGTTGTCCTGGGCCGGTTCCCTGGCGAACCCTAGGCCGGTGGCGGCGAGCCCGAGGCCGGCAACGCCGGACGCGAAGAGATCGCGGCGCCGTAGCGTGAATGGTCGGCCGGCCTCGGCCGACTCTGTGAGACCTGTATCTCGTTGTTGCTTGTCCTTCATCCGTTCCTCATCGCAGCAGGCTTCGCGAATTGCCTAGTCAATTGAACAGCGAAAGCTGCCGGCACGGCCGGGATCCCCGCTCCCGGCGTAACGTGGAAATGCCGGGAACTCGCATACCGGACGATCGAACCGCTGTGCGGTGCCGGCTTCATCGACTTTCGCGGCGACGTGCCCGTCCGCTGGGCTTCCCTGCTCGACCCAGGCCTCCAGCTTGTCGATGAAATCGACCGAATTCGCGCCGGGACCGGCGAACACGTGGCCGAGCGCCGGCATGACATAGAATCGGGAGAATTCGCGCACCGCTTCATCACCCATGTTCTTCTTCAGTGCGTCGTAGTACTGCGCAAAGCGGTAAATCGAAACGCACACGTCGCCCGCCGGATACCATACCAGCAGCTTGCCGCCGCGCTCCTTGAATGCCGTCATGTCGTGTGCGGTGGGATCGAGAGCCCTGGACAACCTTTGCCAACGCGCCTCGAAGGCCGAAGGATCGTGTTCCAGCAGGCTCGCCTCGTCGTTGCCCTCGACCACCTTCACAGCCTGGTCCGCGGCGAAGTAATTGAAAGGCGGACGGCCGTCGAACTCTTCGCCGAACAGGTAGTCGACCCAATCACCGGACGGTGCGCCACCCCGACCAAACCTGGGGTAGCTCGGCGGCAGGCCATCGGCCAGCGCGAACGGATAGTCATGGTCCTGATGCACCAGCGCAATCGACTCCAGTTGCTCGAGGGTCAGGCAGGTGTCGGTTTTACCGTCTGCGCACTCGAGCTCAGCGGCATCGTAGTCGCAGGCGCGGAAGTTGTGGATGACTCCGTCTTCGAGGCCGTCCAGTCCATCGCATGCGGCTATTTCTGCATTCATGTACAACTGGACGTCGGCAGGACTCAGCCAGTGGTTCTTCTCTGAAAATACGTGACCCATCAGCTCCAGCATGCCGAGCTGGTGGCTTTGCTGGTTGATGGCAGGGGCCAGGGCCACAATCCCGTCGTAATCCTCGGGGTATCGTTCGGCGGCGACCAGGCCTGCCCGGCCGCCGTTCGATATGCCGACCATGTAGCGCTTTAGCGGTGCCTTGCCGTAGAAGAGCGAGGCGATGCGGGTGCCCACTTCGAGCGTCTTGTGGTTGGCCAGGTAGCCATGATTTTCTATCGCAACGTCGTCCATGCCCCAGGGCATGAACTGCTCCACCTGGTGGCCGGCATCGGAACTGAAGCGTGCGTACGGTTTGCCTTGGTACCACGCGCCCGTCCAATCGGCATCCGTCGGAATGAACCCGTCAAAACCACCGCCGCCGACGGTCAATGACTTCTCGTTCCAGGCGGAAGGCGCCGGCAATTCGACGGCCCACTGTATCGTTGATGCGGGCGAAGAAACGATCTCCCCGCGGATGACACAAACGTCCAGGTCGAAATCCCGCCCGGTCTTCATCTCCCTGGCCGTCACGCGCGCATCGTGCGGCAAGTCGGTTGGTTCGAAGTCGCTGCAGAGCGCGGCCAGGTCCGCGTGCCGGGACGGCTTGCCGGCATCAGGGGTGCTGTCACAGGCGACCAGGCCTATGAGGCTCGACAGGATTACGGCGTGTAGCGAGGCAGAGCGAAACGTGCAGGCTCCAGTGAATACATACATAGCATTTTCCTTTGGCGGAGTACTGCATCGGTGCGCGCTGCCGTTTCGACGGGCCGGAGCTGATCCACGCATGACCGGTCGCTTACTGGAAGTTGTAATTGAAACCGACCGACCACTCGCGCGGCGGGCCGAACCCTCGTTGCTCGCCAACGCCGATCAAAGCGAAATCGCCGGCGCCGGTGGCATATTCTTCATCGGCCAGATTCTTGCCCAGTGCATACACGCTCCAGCGGCCGTCCGTGGCCGTGTAGTCGATACGCATGTTGAGCAAGCCGTAAGGCGACTGTGAGTTCAGGTTGAATACGTCGAACACGAACTTGCTGCGATGATTGTAGTCGAGACTGGCGGACACAGTTCCTCGCGCGGTCTCGGCCAGGATCGCGTCCAGTCCCAGCGTCCATGAGTTTTTCGACGTGAACGGCAGCATTTCGCCCGGCGGCGTATCGGTTCCCGGGCCTACGACGTCGTTCACCGTGCCGTACTCGAAATCGAGTATCCCGACGTTCGCGGTCAGCGACAGCCATGGGGTGACCGCCGCAGCGAAATCCGCCTCGAGGCCGCGGATCGTTCCGTCACCCGCGTTCGCTGTCTCAGTTACGTAGATGCCATCGATGAAGAAAAAGGTCGGCAGCTGGATTTCCTGGTAGTCCGAGTAGAAGACAGCCACGTTCAATCGCAGTCGCCGGTCAAGCCACTCGGTTTTCGCACCCAGCTCGTAAGTATCGAGTTCTTCGGGTTCGTAAGCTTCGAAGCGCGGCGGCTCCGTGGTCGGGCGCGCGTTGAAGCCGCCGGACTTGTAGCCGTTGGCATAGGATGCGTAGAGCATGTGATCGTCCGACACCTGCCACTCGAACCCGAGCCGCGGCGTAAAGGAATCCCAGCTGTCGTTCAGTTTCGGCGATGCGGCATCCATGACGCCCGGAATGCCAGGCGGCGGCCCCGTCAGGTCGTACTGGACGAACTCGAAGTCTTTCTCGTCCTCGTTGATCCGGGCACCGATCGTCACACCGAGTCTTTCCGTCAGTGAATACCCGAGCTGTGCATAGGCCGCGGTGCTGATGGTTTTCTGTGTCCGGAAGGTATCGAGGTTCAGCGCCACGAACATGATCTGCGTCGGCAGCAGAAGCGGATCACCTGGCGGGATCAGGATCGGGTTCCCGGTGCCATCATCGATGCCGGAGACCGGGTAGACCGGCGGCACCGTTCGCATGAATTGCACGCGGGTATTGTTTCTTGCAGTTTCCTCAAAATAGAACAATCCGCCCGTATAGCTCAGGCGGCCGTCCAATGCCGTGCCTGTCAGCTGCAACTCCTGGCTGAACTGCTCCTGGTCGTCGAATGCGCCGAGAGCGGCGAGCGGTAACGGGGAACCGTCGGAGCCTGTGGAATAGCTGGCATCGAACTCCCGATACGCAGTGATAGACGCGAGCCGTGCATTCCCGATGTCGAATCCCGCCGTCAACGACACGCCCCAGTTGTCCCCGATCCGCGGCGTTTCGTCGACTTCCGCCGTCGTGTACGGCGCCTGCTCGTACTGCGGGCCGAAGCAGTCCGGTGATGTCGTTGCATCCTGCGGTGTGCAACCGACCGAGGCGTTGTACAGGCCGTGATACTGGGTCTGGATGGTGCCGCTATCCGCCCCCGCCAGCGGGATCGCCCCGCCGGCGAAGAAATTCGGCGCCTGACCGGGAACGATGCTGATGTTTGTGGTACCCGCGGGATTCTGATCCGTTCGCTCGTAGTCTGCGGCGAACGTCAGGTCGATGGCATCCGTCGCCTGCCAGCGCAGCTTGCCGTGCCCATTGCTGCGATTAACGTCGTTCAGGTCCTGCCCGGTGGCCAGGTTTTCGTAGTAGCCGTCCTGGCTTACTGTGCCCACCGACAGTGAGCCAGCGAGGCTATCGGTGAGCGGCCCGGCGACGCGCCCATTGAGTTCCAGGAGGTTGCGTTCGCCGGCCCGGCCGCGAAGCTGCGCTTCGAAGACGTCGGACGGCTCATCGGTCGTAATGCTGATGGCGCCTCCGAGCGAGTTTTTCCCGAAGAGCGTGCCCTGCGGGCCGCGCAGCACCTCGATGCGCTGGACGTTCATCATGCTGCCGGGTATGCCCGACTGCCGGGCAATGTAAACGCCGTCGATGTAGATCGCCACACCCGGGTCGGTGGTGACCAGCGAATCGCCCTGGCCGACGCCGCGAATGAAGACTGCTGGGCCCTGCATGTCCAGGTTCGGCGTCCACTGCCCGATGTCGCTCAGCTGTACCAGTCCGAGTCTTTCGATGTCTTTTGCCTGGATGATGGATATCGACAGCGGCGTATCCTGCAGGCCTTCGCTGACTCGGCGCGCCGTCACCACGATTTCTTCCAGTGCAACGCTGCCCGATGGCTCGGCCTCCTGGCTTACCGCCGTGCCTGCCGAGAACACCGACAGTAGCGCCGCCGCAATGCTTTGATTTCGTTTCCCTGAACGACCTGACATGTTCGCGCCCCCGTCAACAACCACTTGATCGAGCGAGATGGTGATCACCCCGCTACTCGTGATGTCGCCGGAAAGCCCGGTACCACGCAGCATGTGCACCAGGGCCTCAACGAGCGTGTGACGGCCCGAAAGTGCGTTCGAACGCTGGCCGGTGACTTTGTCGTAGGGGAACAACAACTGCGTACCCGTTTGCTGTGCGAGCACGCCCAATGCGTTCTGGACCGGCTGACTCGGTATGTCGAAATCCCAGGTTTCGGGCTCTCTCGACCATCCCGGTTCGGCAAGCAGGCATAGTCCCGCTACCAGGAGCAAGCAAACTATGGCGCGCTCGCACCTGGCGTATCCGACAAAGTTCATCCGGGACGTTTTGCGCACGACAAGCGTACAGACGACACGGCGACTCCTGCATGATGATCCGCGAGCGCGGAAAAACCGCCATACGAGTTCGGACCGGGACATCAATTCCTGCTGCACTCGTCGGATGTCAGGTTCGTCAAACCGGATCGCCCGGGTGTCCTGCGTTGGCGAGCCTGACGGATTACGGGGATCGTCGGCCGGTGCTCATGGAGACTCGACGAGATGCACGAGATTGCCGTCGATACGCTCAACGCGGACGTCGAACCCGGACTCCAGCGCTTCGAGCATGGCGTCGGTTTCGCCCACCTTGAAATAACCGCCGATGCGCAGGTCTTTAAGTGCGGGAGTTGTGATGACAATGCGCGTGGTCGTATAACGGCTGATCTCCGCCACGACCTCGGAAAGCGGTTCGCCGTCGAAGCGCAACATGCCGCCCCGCCAGGACAATTGACGGGAGATCTCGTCTTTCGGGATGGACTGAAGGGATTCCAGGCCGCTGCCGAAAACGGCGACCTGGCCAGCGCTCACCCTCGCAAGCGGACCGGCCGGACCGGGTTCGGCGGTACCGGTATTCATTGCCGTCTGCTCTGCGGAGCCTGATGCCACTAACGCCAGTTCGACCATCCCTTCCGAGACGATCACGACGACGTTGCTCGCTTCTTTGAGACGGACGGAGAATTCGGTTCCGACTGCTTTTACGAATCCGCCCCGTGCGTGGACGCGGAAATCCCGGTCCGGATCGTTTGCAACGTCGAACAAGGCCTCGCCGCGGACCAGGTAAATGTCACGGCCCGCCGGGTTGATATCGACGATGATCTCCGTATCGGTATTGAGAATTGCCTGGCTGCCGTCTTCGAGGTTGACCGTTTGCAGCTGGCCGACTGCGGTATGGAAGTGACCGGACCGAACGGGCGTGTCCGCCGGGGTCGTGCTCGCCATCGGACCGGGCGCATCCGGCTGGAATCGCGTCCCGAACAATGCTCCCACCGAGATCAGCACTACTACGGTAATGGCAGCCGCCAGGCGTGGCCAGCCTGTCGACGAGGCTCGACGACGGCGGGTGTTGGCACCTCGCGGAACGGCGAGTTCCGTCAGGATATTCAGGTCGTCCCATAGGCTCGACAGACGCTCGAAAGCCTCCCTGTGTGCCGGGCTGCGGCCAATCCACTCCCGCAATGCCTTGCGGTCCTCCGCAGAGGGTTCCGCGCCATCGAGCTGCACAATCCACGCGCTGGCTTCAGCTTCGATGGTCTGCTTGTCCGCTTGTAATTTCACCGTGGTCATTTCAGCACATGCCTCATGCCACCCGCCTCTTGCGGATAGGAATGTAACCGCGCGCCGCCATGTATTCACTGCAGCGCCTGAGACCGCTCGCAAGGTGCTTTTCGACCGTGCTCACCGCAATATCCAGTTCCTGCGCGATTTCCTGGTGCGAATATCCGTACACCTTGCACATCAGGAAAGCCCGGCGGCATTGCACCGGCAACGAGGCGGCAGCCTTGCAGAACACGGCGATTCGCTCGTGCTCCGCCGCCTGTTGTTCCGTCGGTGTCGATCCATAGGTCTCGGGTGTAGCGACCTCGTCCAGGTAGCCGAATACCAGGGTCGACCGCTTGTCGAGTTCCTTGAGCGCGATATTGCGGGCGATCCGCGTCAGGTATGCCTTTGGAGAGCGAATCTTCGCGTCTTTGCCTTCGGCCTGGAATGCCCGAAGAAACGTTTCCTGAAGTACGTCGTCGATGTCGTCCGGGCTGGTCAAAAACCTCGACAGGTAACGCTTAAGAATGGATTTGTGCTCGAGGTAGCTGACCGAAACTCCTGCGATATTCGAGCGCTTGAATCGTTTCATAGTTCGGTTGTTACCCCAAGCCCAGGGTTGCCGGCTCCAGCAGCTGTTGCCGTGCTCGTCTTGGCAGGAGGGAGTCTACAACGGTTTGAATTACGTTGCTCTCGTGACAGGGTGCACCAAAACGGCGGACGGGCGCGACACCGACGTCGGCCGGCGCGCTCCAATATTGCGGCTACGAGCCGGTCAGCCACGCTGAAACGAGCGCGGGCTTTTGTTCGTCCAGCGCCTGAAGGCGCGAGAAAAATTGCTTTGGTCGGAGAAGCCGAGCAGATAGGCGATCTG
>CAZRNL010000149.1:0-7290 GCA_964601395.1 uncultured Silicimonas sp.
CGCGCTCTCGCATCCGTCCCGAGCAGCAGTCGCATTCTCCACGAAAAGTTCAACCTCGCTAAAGTCGGCGAATCCAGAATTGCAGATCGTGGCTGACTTCGCCCTCACCGCCGACTTCCTTCCAGTCGAAATGTGCCTCGGCACCGGGAATGGGCTCATAGCCCCGACCGCGCCAGAAGTTGTCCAGAGGCCAGTAGTCCGGTGTTCGCGCAGGGTGGCTGTCGGGACGTATGACACCGCAGAAGGCGGCGAACTCAAGCTGCAGAGACCGTGCGTGGGCTTCTCGCAGATCGAAGAACCGGTGGCCGACGCCTTGCCCTCGAAATGGCTTCAGCAGCACGCTTTCGGCACAATAGAAGACCTGGCCCACATCATAGCCGGCACCTGCGACCGGGGCGGCGAAAGCCGGATCGTGGGTCGCGAGCGGCGTCCCGGTCGATGCGCCGACAAGCCTTGGGCCATCAAAAGCCCCGACAAGGATTGCGCCCGGTGCGTCTCGGTAAGCCGCAAGGTAGCGGCGCTCATAGGCTGCATCGCCATCGTAGAGATAGGGAAAATCACGGAAGACCGCGATCCGCAGTTCGGCCACATCGGCCAAAGCCGTTTCAAGCGCGGCTCCCGTCAGGATCTGGACGTCTATGGTCATCGTACCTGCCTAAGCCAATCGGCGAGGTTGTAGTAGGTCGTCACGCGCGTGATACGGCCATTCTCGAGCGAAAAGAATGAGCCGGCGGAAAGTCGATAGGTCTGCCCTCTTGCATCCGGCAGGCCGTCGTCGGTGGCAAGATAGGTGCCGTTCACCATGTATTCCGCAGCAGCCCGACGTTCCCCGTCAGCCGAGAAAATGACCATGTCAGTCAGCGTCTCTCGGTAGCACCGGCTCATGTGCTCGCAAAAATCCCTGAAGACCGCCTTGCCCTTCCGGATTTGTCCTTCGTTCACATGGTGTTCGACGTCGTCGCTAAGGCAGTCGAGCATGGCTCCGATGTCGCCTGCATTGAAGGCGTCGAAATATCGGCGGATTGTATCGGTCATTCCTCGGTCTCCTTTGGGGGGCCGAATCTGGCAAGCATCCGTTGCCTGATCTGGTCACGGGTCTGCCGATAGCTGTCCAGTTTTTGTTCCCGGCTGTCACCGAGGCCCGTCGGATCGAGGATAGGCCAGTATTCGACGTCTAGGTGGTAAAGCCGCGTCAGGTCCAGGGCGCGACGCTGCGCTGCCGGCGACAACGCGACGACCAGGTCGAAACCCGAAAGATCGTCACCCCACTGCTGCATCTCGTCGAAGCTGCGCGACCGGTGCCGGGACAGCTCGATCCCGATTTCCTGGCAGACGGTCACGGAAAAGCCGTCGATTTCCATGTCGTTGTGAACGCCGGCCGATTGAACATAGGCCTCGGTCCCGTAGTACTTCTTCATCATCCCTTCGGCCATCGGCGAACGAACGGCGTTGTGATCGCAGCAGAAAAGTACCGATTGCGGCAGACCGGGCAAGTGCTCAGCCTCCGAAGTGCAGGACACAGATCAGCGTGAACAGCCGTCGCGCAGTGTCGATGTCTAGATCGGCCTTGCCTTCGAGCCGTTCCTGAAGAACCCGAGCCCCTTCGTTGTGAATCCCGCGTCGCGCCATGTCGATCGCCTCGATCTGTCCCGGCGGCAGCTTCTTCACCGCATCGAAATAGCTCTCGCATATCTGGAAATAATCCTTCACCACCTGTCGGAATGGACCGAGCGACAGATGAAATTCCACTGCCGGTTCATCCGCTTCGTTGCGCAAGTCAAAGACAAGACGCCGCTCGCGAATAGCGAGATGCAGCCTGAAGGGTCCTTCCGGTGGTTCGCGCCCATCGCGCGAGGGCAGCGCGAACGAGTTGTCTTCGAGAAGGTCGAAGACGGCGACCTTGCGTTCCTGTTCAATCTCCGGCGTCGGCGGTGGCAAACCACTGTCGTCGATTTCGATGTGGGCGATCCGGCTCATTCGGCCTTCCCTTCATTGAGCAGGTCGAGACGTGCGCGGATGCTCAACCCGTGCGCTTCCAGCCTTTCGCTACGTGCAAGCGTTTCGGCAGCCGGTCCGATACGTGACAGTGCGCCCGGCGACATCTTCGCCAGCGTCGTGCGTTTCATGAAATCCAGCACCGAGAGCCCCGACGAGAACCGCGCCGATCTTGCGGTTGGAAGAACGTGATTGGGTCCGCCCACATAGTCCCCGATCGCTTCGGGTGTCCAGACGCCCAGGAAGATCGCTCCGGCGTGGCGGATATTGTCGGACAACGCCTCGGGTCTTGCGACGCACAGTTCAAGATGCTCAGGCGCGATATCGTCGGCCAATGCCGCTGCCTCGCCGAGGTTCTGCACCACGATGATCGCACCGTTGGCTTCCCAGCTTTTGCCTGCGATGTCCCTGCGTTCGAGAACTTCGAGGTACTGGCTCACTTCAAGGGCCACGTCGCGGGCAAGCCGCTCGGAGGTGGTGATCAGGATCGACTGAGCGCTTTCATCGTGCTCGGCCTGGCTAAGAAGATCAATCGCGATCCACTCGGGATCGTTGTCGGCGTCCGCAATGACGAGGATCTCGGAAGGCCCGGCAATCATGTCGATGCCTACCTTGCCGAACACCCGGCGCTTGGCTGCCGCCACCCAGGCATTGCCCGGACCGGTGATCTTGTCGACCGGCCGGATCGTTTCGGTCCCAAAGGCCAGCGCCGCAATCGCCTGCGCCCCGCCTAGACGATAGACTGTCTCGATGCCCGAAATCCGTGCCGCAAGCAGCACCAGAGGGTTGACCTTGCCGTCCGGGGTCGGCGTTGTCATCACCAGCCGCTCGACACCCGCGACCTGGGCCGGAATGGCGTTCATCAGGACACTTGACGGATAGCTGGCAAGGCCGCCGGGCACATACAAGCCAGCCGCCTCCACCGGAGTCCAGCGCCAGCCCAGCGTTGCCCCTGCGTCGTCTGTCCAGCTTTGGTTCTCGGGCAACTGGCGCTCATGATAGGCGCGGATGCGGCTCGCCGCCTCCTCAAGGGCGATCCGCTCGGCCTCGGGAACCTCGGCGATGGCCGCGTCGATTTCGCCCCGCGTGAAGGCAAACGACTCGGGCGTCAGGTGGAGCCGGTCAAACCGGGACGTCAACTCGATCAGTGCGGTGTCGCCACGTTCGCGCACATCCGCGATGATCTGGGCGACCGCGTCGTCAACGTCGGGCGCGTCTTCCCGCTTCATCGTGAGAAGCGCCTGAAAGCGATCCTCGAAGTCTTCGTCTCGCGTGTCCAGAAACTGGGGCATGTGCGTTTTCCTTTGCGCCCCGACATAGCCTTGGCGGGTGACTGTCTCAAGACGCTTCGGCCCTGCCCCGGTCGGCTGCCTTGCGGTCTTCGGTCAGCCAGGATGGCCGGGCGCCTTCCGCGAAGGCGCCAGATAAGGTCTGGTGACATCGCGAAGCGTCACTTCCAGCGCCTCGACGGCCACTGCCACGGCTCCGTCTCCGGCGAGCGTCATTTCGATACGCCCTCCACCATCTTCGCCGGGCGCGAAGGTCAGCGTCAGAAGCGACAGTACCGTGTCCTTGTCGGACCGCTCGATGCCCTGACTGGCCACGCTCAGCACATCCTCGAAGGCCAACACCGACTGCACACGCTCGAAAGCACGGCCGCGCCGCTCGGCAGCGGTTTTGTCTTCCCAGCGGAACCTGTTGAGCAAAAGGGCGAAACGCCTTTGCTTGCGGTCCCATTTCATCTCGGTGATCGGAAAGACCGCATCCTGAACCAGCGCCGCTATGACAGGCAGTTCCCCGGCCTCGAGCGCTTTCAGCCGAAGCGGTTTTTCTCCGCCGTCCTCGAACCGCGCATCCTGGGTCATTTTTCGGCCACCCTTTCGATCCGTGCGCCAACCGCGCCCAGTTTCTCTTCAACATGCTCATAGCCGCGATCAAGATGATAGACGCGGCTGACAATGGTCTCTCCCTCGGCGGCAAGTCCTGCAAGGATCAGGGAAACAGAAGCCCGCAGGTCTGTCGCCATGACGCGTGCGCCCCTCAGACGCTCAATTCCGGTGACCGTCGCCGTGCCGCCGTGAACGTCGATGTTTGCGCCCATCCGCATGAGTTCCGGCGCATGCATGAAACGGTTCTCGAAGATCGTCTCTTCCAGGTGGCTGGTCCCGCTCGCCGTGCAGAGAAGCGCCATCATCTGCGCCTGAAGATCGGTCGGAAAACCCGGAAAAGGCTCGGTCCTGACGTCGATGGCGCTGACCCGTCCGTTCTTGCGAGCCACCTTGAGCCCCCGCTCCGTCTCGGTCACCGATATCCCGGCCGCGTCCAGCTTTTCGCAGAATGCCTCCAGCAGTCGAATCCGCCCGCCGAGGCACTCGATCTCGCCGCCGCAAATCGCTGGGGCCAGCATGTAGGTGCCAAGCTCGATCCTGTCAGTGACGACGGCGTGCGTCGCGCCGCCCAGGCGGTCCACCCCTTCGATTGTGATCGTAGACGTTCCCGCCCCGTCGATATGCGCGCCCATCTTGGACAGGCAGGCGGCAAGATCGACGATCTCGGGTTCGCGCGCCGCGTTCTCGATCACAGTGGTACCTTTTGCCAGCGTCGCGGCCATCATCGTGTTCTCGGTCGCACCCACGCTCGCGAACCGAAGCGGTACCCGAGCGCCCTTGAGTCCGCCGCGCGTCCTGGCGTGCAGGTAGCCGTCCTTCAACTCGATCTCGGCTCCCAGAGCCTCGAGCGCCGAGATATGGATATCCATTGGTCGCGCGCCGATCGCGCAGCCACCGGGCAGCGATACGATCGCATGGCCCTCGCGCGCCAGAAGCGGCCCGAGCACGAGGTTCGAGGCACGCATCTTGCGGACGATGTCGTAGTCCGCCAGCGTCTTGACCGGGCCCAGCGACGACATCGCGATCACTCGGCCGTCCTGCAGGCTTTGCACCTCGGCACCCAAGGACTGCAACAAGAGCGTCATCGTCTTGATGTCCGACAGCCTCGGCGCGTTCATCAGCGTCAGCGGCTCTTCCGTCAGCAGCGTCGCCGGCATCAGCGTCAAACAGGCGTTTTTCGCGCCTGCGATGGGAATCTCGCCGCGAAGCTCTGCCCCACCCGTTACTACAATCGAATCCATGCTCAGCCTGCCTTGTTGTTATTGGGTTTGCCCGTTCGTGCCCGCGTCTGCGCCTTGCGCCTTTGCAGGTTCGCCTTCAACGCTGCCTTCAGCCGCTCTGCGCGTGCAGATGCAGCCTTGTCACCTTTCGAGGAAGAGGTTTTCTTGCTCATGGCCCTCCCTACCGCAGGGGGCGAAAAGCGTCCAGATTAGGCTTGCAGGATAGATTGAAAACCACTATCCCGCGCGGGCGCTGATAGGCGGATGCTGTGGTAGCTCAGTGGTAGAGCACTCCCTTGGTAAGGGAGAGGTCGAGAGTTCAATCCTCTCTCACAGCACCATTTTTTCCGAAGTTTCCTTTCCGGCCAGAACGATCACGCCCGCAACTTCCGCGCGACGAAAAGGGACGTGACAAAGGTGGCCGCTGCAAAGGGCAGCGCCAGCCGACCGACCGGAAATGGAACTGCAGGCGTGAAGCGCGTTCAGGCTTTCTTCCGGCGCGCCGCGAAGCCCAGCATCCCTAGGGCCGCGATCAGAACCCAGGCAGAGGCCGGCAGCGGCGCGATCGTCGCGTCCTGGACGCGGCTTTCGGTTATATCGAACTCTGCTCCGTAGAAGCGGAACATCCCCATATCCGTCACGGTACCTGGTCCGTCGACATAATAGAGCGCGGTCATATCCTCGAAGTCGTACGCCAGGCTGACCGGACCCGATCCCGCCAGGAACAGTCCCGCAAGGTTGCGCGTGACATTGACGATCATGCTTTCGCATTCAAGGCCCGCGAACACACAGTTCGACACCTCCATCACGCCGTCGACCACTTCCGCCGAGAAACTCGCCTGAACATGGTCGCCTGCAGAGAGGTCACTGAAGGCTCCGGTAAAGCCGTAGGGTTCGCCATCGTGAACAATGCCTGTCTGCTGACCCGTCGAAAAGTCGACGACGTCCTGGAAAAACTCCCTCGCAAAGGCAAGATCCAACACGACGGTTGCGGCGGCCGCTGGCTGCGTCATCGTCAACAGGACGGCAATGATACCGGTTCTAAGCATTTCGAAAAAACCTCGGATTTGATCAATTGAAGACAGAATACACCAGCGGCCTCTTGGTTCCATCATGCGCGCGCCACCGCCGGCAAAAGATTGCCGACACCTGAACCACAAGCCGGAAGCGCCCTGAAAAATCGGGAGTTCTACCGCATCTGTCTGGCATTCCGGTCACACCGCCCACGCGGATGACGCTGAATCATGATTTTTTCAGGCAGGGGGTTTCTGGCACCAGATGTTCAAAAAGGTCAATCTGGCCCGATTCGAGAACCGCCGTGCGGCTGTCGGAACGGGGCGTTGGCGGTCACGACCTTTCGGAACGATCCCGCCTCAGGAGAATACAGGCGCGCCCGTCAGCCAGGCATAGCCGTACGCAGGCATGACGAGGTGACTGCTATCCAGCGCCGCTGCCACCGGACCGTCGAGCGACGTCTCGCCCGAGATGGCGACGCGCACCGGTTCCGGCGACAGGTTGAAAACGCAAGTCACGGCAGCGCCCCGTCGGAAAGCCAAAAGCGGCTCATCCAGTTTTGCCCACTCCGTCCCGAGGGATCGCAATGCCTCGGACGCTCTGTAGTATGCAAGTACCTTGCGATAATGATGCAGGACCGAGCCTTCCGTGGCCTCCTGGACGTCTACGGCCCGAGCCGCCTGAACTGCCTTTACGGGAAGCCAGGGATTCCCGTCGCTGAAGCCCGCGTTCAAGGCATCCGCCTCCCAGACCATCGGTGTCCGGCAACCGTCGCGCCCCTTGTATTCCGGCCAGAACTTCAGTCCCGGTGGATCGACGATTTCGGCGTAGGCAAGTTCGGTTTCGGTCTGTCCGAGTTCCTCTCCCTGGTAGAGGCACTTCGAGCCCTCGAAGCTCAAAAGCATCGCCAGTGCCTGCCGCGCGACAGCGTCCGTTTCGGCTTCATCCCTCGCCCAGCGCGACACATGCCGAACCACGTCGTGGTTGGAGAAGGCCCAGCACGGCCAACCTCCATCGGATTTGTCGAAGAACCCACCGACGCATCGCCGGAAATGAGCGGGCGAGAAGTCCGGACCCAACATTTCGAACGAATAGGCCATGTGAAGCCGGGTGTCGCCGCGCGTATAGTCGCCCATGATCTTGGCGGCCCCGTTGCCCTCGCCCACTTCGCC
>CAZRNL010000150.1:0-7285 GCA_964601395.1 uncultured Silicimonas sp.
CGCCTACTGGAACCTCGTGTCGTCCTGGGGGGCGTTCCTGTCCTTCGCGTCGTTCCTGTTCTTCATCGGTATCGTCTTCTACACGCTGCTCTACGGCAAGCGCATCACCGAGAAGAACTACTGGAACGAGCATGCGGACACGCTGGAATGGACCCTGCCTACCCCGCCGCCGGAGCACACCTTCGAGACGCTCCCCAAGCGCGAGGACTGGGATAAGGGCCATGCCCACTGAGGCAACCGGCAAGTAACGAAAAACGAAGGCCCCCGCGTGGGGCCTTCGTTGCATTCACGGACCCTCTCGCCTCGACGTAACTCTCGGATCCTGATCAATTGGCTGGCACGGCGACAGACACACGCTATATAATCGCCCCAGACGCCATCCACCTCGACGGACGCTGACCCGGATGCCCTATTCCTGGACCGACACACCAGACGAAAGATCCCTGACCCTCTGGGCCCACCAGTCTCTCACTGGGCGCGGCTTTACATGGTTCATCGGCTCTACCGCCGTCATGCTTGCATTGCCTCTGCTCGCGGTTCTGGGGTCGCCCGTCGTCTGGGTGCTGATGGCTTTTTTTGTTGTGGCCATCGCGGGCATCTGGCGCGCGATCATGGCGAACCGCACCCATCGGCGGGTGAGCGAGGAATTGACCCTGACCGAAGAGAGGGTCCACCTGAGGCACGTCCCGCCGCGCGGACCGGTTCTCGAGTGGGAAGCCAATCCGCACTGGGTCAGTGTCAACCTCCGAAACGACGGACCCGTCGAAAGCTATCTCACGCTTGTGGGCGGCGGACGCGAAGTCGAGATCGGACGTTTCCTGACGCCCGAAGAGCGCGAGGGACTGTACCTGGACCTCAACAGGCGTCTCAGGGCTGCCTGACCGCTTCGGATCAGGTCAGCCTGGCCTTCACCATCGAGCCCACCTTGCCGAAATCCATCTGCCCGGTGTACTGGGCCTTCAGTTCGCCCATGACCTTGCCCATGTCTCGGATCGAGGTTGCATCGGTAGACTTTATCGCCGCAGCTATGGCAGCTTCGACCTCGTCATCATCCAGCGGCTTCGGCAGGTATTCCTCGATTACAAGGATTTCCGCGCGTTCCTTCTCGGCCAGTTCCAGGCGACCACCCTCTTCGTAGGCCTGCGCCGAATCCTGCCGCTGCTTGACCATCTTGCCGAGGATCTGAAGAATTTCGCTCTCGGTCACCCCGGCATCGCCGCCGTCACCGCCCTCGGTGCGTTTGGCGATGTCCCGATCCTTGACCGCCGCATTGATCAGGCGCAGGGTGGAAAGCCTGTCGGCGTCCTTCTCCTTCATTGCCGATTTCAGCGCGTCGCTGATCTTGCCCCGTAAATCCATGCCTGTTGCGTCCCCGATTTCACAGACTTTGCACCTTACTCGCTCCCGCATCGACCCGCAACCGCCCCCGAAACTTGCAAGTCATTGATATTGCTTAGTAAGCCTTTTGCGCCTATCCCTTGACCCCGACCGATCCAGGGCGTACACCCCTGTCCGTTTAACCTACCGGAGGGACCCGCATATGACGGACGCGCAGCCGAAATCGACCGCATGTCTGGCATTGGCGGATGGCACGATCTTCTACGGCAAGGGCTTCGGAGCGACCGGCCAGCGCGTGGCCGAACTTTGCTTCAATACCGCCATGACAGGCTATCAGGAGATCATGACCGACCCCTCCTATGCGGGGCAGATCGTGACCTTCACTTTCCCGCACATAGGCAACGTGGGCGTAAACCCCGAAGACGACGAGACAGCGGATCCGGTGGCCGAAGGTCTCGTGGTCAAGTGGGACCCAACCGGGTCGTCGAACTGGCGATCCGCGGGTGAACTTGGCGAGTGGCTGGCCAGGCGTGGCCGGGTCGGGATCGGCGGCATCGACACGCGGCGTCTGACGCGGGCGATCCGCCAGCAGGGAGCGCCCCATGTCGCATTGTCCCATGACCCGAACGGCAACTTCGATATAGAAGCGCTGATCAAGGCCGCGCGTGGCTTTCCCGGCCTTGTCGGGCTCGACCTGGCAAAGGAAGTCACCTGCGTGCAAAGCTACCGCTGGGACGAAATGCGGTGGGCCTGGCCGGACGGCTATTCCCGCCAGACCGCGCCCAGGTTCAAGGTTGTGGCGATCGACTATGGCGCAAAACGGAACATTCTGCGCTGCCTCGCCAGCGTCGGATGCGACGTTACGGTCATGCCCGCCTCGGCTACAGCCGAAGACATTCTTGCGCAGTCACCGGACGGTGTGTTCCTGTCGAACGGTCCGGGCGATCCGGCAGCCACTGGGGCATACGCGGTGCCGATGATCCAAGGGGTGCTCGACCGTTCGGAGCTGCCGATATTCGGCATCTGCCTCGGGCACCAGATGCTGGCGCTCGCGCTTGGCGCGAAGACGGTCAAGATGAACCACGGCCACCATGGCGCAAACCATCCCGTCAAGGACATCGAGACGGGCAAGGTCGAGATCACGTCGATGAACCACGGCTTCACGGTCGACAGCCAGACCCTTCCGGTGGGTGTCAGGGAAACCCATGTCTCGCTGTTCGACGGGTCGAACTGCGGTATCCGGATGACCGATCGTCCCGTCTTCTCGGTTCAGTACCACCCCGAGGCCAGTCCGGGACCTATGGACAGTTACTACCTGTTCGAACGCTTCGTCGAGGCGATGGCCGCGCGCGCCTGATCCCGTCCCGCAACTTGATTGTGTGCCCCATTTCTTGCGCGTGAGAATCCTGCCGATACTTTCAAGAACTCGAACAATCGCCGCCATTCTGCCTGATTGATGACGAGATCCGAACGGATCACTTGAAATACTGCTTGCATTTCATTTTTGAACACTGTTCATATTCCGTAACACCGCCTTGATGGAACGCCACATGACCGATGCCACAATGACCCCGATGCCGAAAGGGATGCTCGCCCGTGCCCGCTGGGCGGCCGAGAACACACCCGACAAGCGTAACCGGGCCGTCGACCTCTACCGCGCAATCGCGATTTCTTTCGTGGTCCTCGGTCACTGGCTTCTGGTTGCGCCCGTCATCCGAGGCGGCGAGGTCGAGCTGACGATCCTGCTGGCGGAACAGACATGGACACAATACGCGACCTGGCTGTTCCAGGTGATGCCGGTCTTCTTCTTCGTCGGAGGCTACTCCAATGCCCTGTCCTGGGATTCGGCCAGGCTGGACCCCGAAAAGCGCCGCACATGGGCCGCGACACGGCTTTCACGGCTGCTCAAGCCCGCTGTGCCTCTGGTTCTCGTCTGGGCCGCCGCGGCATTCATTGCAGGCAGGATGGGCGTTTCGCCAGAACTGATCGAGGCATCCAGCCAGGCTGCGCTCGTGCCGATATGGTTTCTGGCGGTCTACATCATCATTACCGTGTGCGTCCCGGTCTCGGCTTGGGTCTGGAGGAAACTCGGCATCGCATCGGTGGCGCTGCTCTTGGCCGGCGCCATCATCGTGGACGCAGTGGGTATCGGCCTTGGTCACGGTTGGCTTCGCTGGGTGAACTATGCCTTCGTCTGGCTGGCCGTCCACCAGCTTGGCTACTGGTGGAAAGACACGGGCGGACCGAAGGCCTGGGCGCTCGCGCTTCTTGCGTTTGGAGTGGTCTCGCTCTGGCTTCTGGTCGGTCAGCTTGGGTATCCGGTCGCGATGGTCAGCGTGCCGGGAGAAGAACTTTCGAACACCAGGCCTCCGACCATCGCCATGCTGGCGGTGGGCGCGATGCAGATCGGGCTGATCCTCTTGCTGGAAGGCCCCGCAAAGCGCTGGCTTGCCAACCCTGCGCCTTGGTCATGGGTCATTCTCCTGAACCAGATGATCATGTCGGTCTACCTTTGGCACATCTCGGCGATGATAGCGCTGGTCGCCATCGCGGTCGGGCTCGGCGGCATCGGCCTCGGGATCGAGCCCGGAACCGGCTACTGGTGGTCGCTCCGCCCCGTCTGGCTGGTCTGCCTCGTCGTCGTCCTCGTGCCCTTCCTTGCGGTGTTCATGCGCTTCGAAAGCGCATCGCGCGCAAAGGGCGCAGCCCTGCCTGGCCCCGCTCAGGCACTGACAGGAGCGCTGACGACTTGCGCAGGCCTTGTCATGATGGCTCTGAACGGAATCGGATCGGATAGCATCGTCGGCGTCAACGTGCTTGCGGTGGCTCTGGTCGTGGGCGGCGTCGCGGTCGCGACCCTCGGTCGAAGTACTTTTGTGCGTGGGTGAGACTGCGCTCTGGGTTTAACACGCGATTAACCGACATCAGCGATGGAAGAGATCTGCCTGTCCTCTTCCCTGATATCGAGTTTCACCGTGCCAAGACCCGACCTTCGTCCTCTCTGCTTTCCACCGCCGATCGGCGCCGCCAGACGGCAAGAAGTCCGGCCGGTTGCCATCGATCCGGAAGACCTTTACCCGGATTCCCGCGCGCTCGACCGGTTTGGGATAGAGAAGGCGCTGCGATTGCGGGTCCTGCCTCTTCGCCCGGCCGGAGCGGTCTGTCCCGTCGCCGCACCGGACCTTGACACCTTTCGCCGCGCCCGACCGGCGCTTGAACGAGAACTTGGTGCCGTCGCTTGCTGCATTGCGCCGGAAAACGTGATCGCCGAGCAGATCGAGAGGTTGCGTGCTCCCACACTCGCGTGCCGCGCCGCGACACGCACTCCCGAACGGGACAGTTGCCGAACATGGTCCGGCGCATTCGTCGCAAAGACGATCCTGCTCTCCACAGCGCTGACGATGCTTCTCGGAGCTTTTCGTCCGGATATCCTGATCGGCGTGCTGACGGCATGGGCAACCCTGACCCTGCTGGCGGTCACCGGCCTAAGGACCGTTGCCGCCGCGGTCGAGATCGTTCACATCCGCCGAAAGGGTCGTGAATGGGCCAGCACAAGGTCCCTGCGGCATCCGAAAGAACGGCTTCCTACGGTTTCCATCCTTGTGCCGCTGTACGACGAACGGAACATAGCCAGCCGCCTCGTCACCCGCCTCGGCCGTCTCGACTATCCCAGAGACCGGCTCGAAGTCCTTCTGATCCTGGAAGCGGGAGACCGCATGACGGAAGCGGTCCTTCGCGCCGCCAGCCTGCCGGAGTGGATGCGGCTTGTCCGGGTTCCCCGCGGGGAAGTCAGAACCAAGCCGCGCGCCATGAACTATGCTCTCGACTTCGCCAGGGGCGAGATCATCGGGGTCTACGACGCCGAGGACGCGCCGGCCCCGGATCAACTTCTGAAAGTGGCTGACATCTTCCGCCGATCAGGCCCCGAGATCGCCTGCGTGCAGGGCGTCCTCGATTTCTACAACGCGCGGCAGACCTGGCTGACAAGGTGTTTCACCATCGACTACGCGATATGGTTTCGCCTCGTTCTGCCGGGCCTTGTCCGGATGGGTCTTGTCATCCCGCTGGGCGGAACCAC
The DNA here is from genome assembly GCA_964601395.1 of uncultured Silicimonas sp. Taxonomy (GTDB): domain Bacteria; phylum Pseudomonadota; class Alphaproteobacteria; order Rhodobacterales; family Rhodobacteraceae; genus JAVJUV01. Next base: position 5,417 of record CAZRNL010000150.1, read on the forward strand.
GCTCTTTTTCCGCCGCGACGCGCTGGAGGGCCTCGGACGATGGGACGCACACAACGTCACCGAGGATGCGGACCTTGGCCTGCGACTTGCGCGGCGTGGGTACGGGGTGGCCTTTGCCCCCACCGTGACCGAAGAAGAAGCGACCGCCTCGGTCACGGCCTGGGTGCGGCAACGGTCCCGCTGGATCAAGGGCTACGCGATCACATGGGCCGTCCACATGCGCGATCCGCTCCGGCTCTGGGGCGAGCTTGGGACCAAACGCTTCCTCGGAGTCCAGATTCTGTTCTTCGGCACGCTCAGCCAGTTTCTTCTGGCACCGTTGCTCTGGTCCTTCTGGCTGATCCTCTTTGGCCTGCCCCACCCGTTGACTGCCTTCGCGCCTCCAGGGCTGATCATCGCCCTCGGAGCATTGTTCCTTCTGTCCGAGATTGCGACTGTTGCCACCGCGGCATTCTCGGTGGCCAGTCCGCGTCACCGCTGGCTGATCAAATGGGTGCCCATGATGCATCTCTACTTCCCGCTCGCGGCCATAGCGTCATGGAAAGGCTACGTCGAACTGGTCTTGAACCCCTTCTACTGGGACAAGACCGCCCACGGGAAAGACTCTATTCGACGACGGGTGGATCGCGCCGCGCGGCGTCTTCGGCATCCTGCCTGAGACGCGCCTCGAAAGCCCGGCTGATATGCGCCTTCAACGCCTTCGCCGCCGCTTCGCCGTCGCCCTTCTCGATCGCGTTCACGATCGCGGAGTGCTCGGCCAGAGCAACCTCGCTACGCCCCTTCGCCGCCAGCGACGTCGAGGCCATCAACGCCATCGAGCGATAGACAAGGTCAAGTTGCTGCACAAGGTAGCGGTTGTGCGACGCGAGGTGGACCTGTCGATGAAACCGCCGATTGGTCCGAGCCAGGGCCGCCGGATCGCCGACCCGCGCCTTGTCCAGCTCGATCATTTCGCGCAGAAGTCGCACCTCTTCCTCGGTCGCATGGCGCGCTGCAAGCCGGGCCGCCAGCCCTTCGAGCTCCGAGCGCACCATGTACAACTCGGCCATCTGGTTGTGATCAAGGGACGCCACGATCAATGACCGTCCATCCCGCGCCAGAAGCGACTGGGTCTCCAGGCGCTGCAATGCCTCGCGGATCGGCGTGCGGCTGACCCCGAAGCGGTCCGCCAGCTCGCTTTCCACAAGCCTGTCGCCGGGGCGATAGGTGCCGATGTCGATGGCATGCAGAATAAGCTGATAAGCGTCCTTCTGCTCGGGTCGTGTGTCGGGCATGGTCCGGTCTCCTCCGAGCGCCAGACTATGGTGGGGCGTTGCCGTTAATCAAGCTCCCGGATGGACGAGGCGTGCCGTCCGCGTTAGATCAACCACATGGCAAAGGACTTCTTTTCTCACGTGGCAACCTGGGTCTTCGATCTCGACAATACGCTATACCCGCCCGAGGCGCGCCTGTTCGACCAGATCGAAGTCCGGATGACCGATTGGGTCATGCGGGCGCTTGGCGTCGACCGCGTGGAAGCGAACCGGGTGAGGCGCCACTATTGGGCCCTGTACGGAACGACGCTTGCGGGGCTCATGCGCGAGCACGACGTCGATCCCGCTCCGTACCTCACCGAGGTTCATGACATATCCCTTGATCACCTCGAGCCCGATCCGGTCCTGACCAGGGCAGTCGCGGCCCTGCCCGGTCGCAGGATCGTCTACACGAACGGCTCCGCCCCCTATGCCGAGCGCGTCATCGCCGCGCGCGGGCTATCGGGGATGTTCGATGCAGTTTATGGCGTGGAACACGCGGGCTTCCTGCCGAAGCCCGAGCGCGCGGCCTTCGATGCCATCGTCGCACGCGACGGTTTTGCGCCGGGACGTGCCG
>CAZRNL010000151.1:0-7268 GCA_964601395.1 uncultured Silicimonas sp.
GATGACGACCGAATAGGTGTCCTGGTACTCGATCCGGTGCGGGACGCCCATCTTCTGAAGGAACTCCGGCAGCACTGTCGCCGGGAACCCCGGCTGGCCCTGGTCCAGATTGCAGGCCAGAAGCTCGACCGGCAGCAGTCCGCGCCACTTCAACTCGTAGAGAGCCGCCAGCAGCGTGTAGCTGTCCTTGCCGCCGGAGAGACAGACCAGCCAGCGCGTGTCCCGTTCGATCATCCCGTATTGCTCGATCGCCTCGCGCACGTCGCGGATGATCCGCTTGCGCAGCTTGCGGAACTCCGTCGTCTGCGGAGCGCCGTTGAACAGCGGGTGGATTTCTTCGGTCTCGTCAAGCATGGGCAGGCGTATGCCAGAAAGCCGGGGCTTCTGGAAGCGTCCCCGTGTCATCCGCGAGTGACCGGCGGCCGTATCAAGGACCAAAGGAGATGGAACATGCGAATTCTTGCTGTCTGCGCCGCGCTGGTCCTTGCCGCCTGTACCGGCAAGCCGTCGCTTGACGATCCGGCACTCGGTGGCGGCGACCTGAACCTCGAGGACTTCTTCGAGGGCAGAACGGTGGCGAAGGGCCAGTTCCAGGATGTCTTCGGCACGGTGCGGCGGCGTTTCGATGTGACCATCGACGGCGTCTGGGATGGCCGGACCCTGACGCTGACCGAGGATTTCGTCTACGAGGACGGCGCGACCGAGCGCCGGGTCTGGTCGCTGCTCAAGACCGGCGATGATACCTGGACGGGAACCGCTCCGGGCGTGATCGGAACGGCCAGCGGCACCGAAAAGGGCGACGTCTTCAACTGGAAATACACTATCGACCTGCCGATCCCCTCGGCCGATGGCCCCACCGGGACGATGCGCGTCGCCTTCGACGACTGGATGTGGCTGTTGTCGGATGACCGGCTTCTGAACCGCGCCTATGTCAAACGTTTCGGGCTGGATATCGGAGAGGTCATCATCTGGTTCGAAAAAGTCTGAACCAGCGCAGTCGTCCTCCGGGCGTTCAGTCCGGCACGTTGTCCACGCCGGAGCCGCCCCAGGGGTGACAGCGGGCGATGCGACGTGCAGCCAGCCATGACCCCCTGAACGCCCCGTGCTTTTCCAGCGCCTCGAGCGCATAGGCCGAGCAGGTCGGGTGATAGCGGCAGCCATGCCCGACCCAGGGCGACAGGATGAGGCGGTAGGCCCGGACGGGCAGGGCGACTATCTGCGCCAGAGGACTCATCCGTGGGCCTTTCCGAGCGCCTGTTCCAGGTCGTCTTTCATCTCGGCGAAGTCGCGGGCGGCGGTCACGCCGGGCCGCCCGATCAGGACATAGTCGAACCCGTCCCTGCCCGAGACCGGCAGCACCATCCGCGCGATCTCGCGCAGTCGGCGCTTGGCGCGGTTGCGGGCGACGGCATTGCCCACTTTCTTCGAACAGGTGAAGCCCACGCGAATCCCCACGGCCTCGTCCTCGGCGCGCTGGCGGTATTGCAGAGTGAAGGCGGGTGTCGAGACCCGGCGGGCCGAGGCTGCCTTCAGGAAATCGGCGCGGTTCGCCAGTATGGTCAATCCTTCAAACCGCATGTCTCGACACTTTTCCTGTAGCTCCGTGCTTCTTCTTTGCAGAAATACTCCGGGGTGAGGCCGCAGGCCGAGGGGCAGAGCCCCTGCGCGCGCCACAGAACGACAAAACCGCCGACGGTTTCCCGCGGCGGTCCCAGCCGTTCCGGTAGCAAAGCGTCAGGCGCTCAGCTTGCTCCGGCCCTGCGCGCGGCGGGCGTTCAGGATCTTGCGGCCGGCCTTGGTGGCCATGCGCGCGCGGAAGCCGTGGCGCCGCTTGCGGACCAGATTGGACGGTTGGTAAGTGCGCTTCGACATCGCCTGTCTCCGATATGTCGCCCAGAATCCCTGATGGATTCGGAGCCTCTTTCGTTCCGAAGCCCGGTCTCTAAGGGGATCACCTCTCCAAGTCAACGCCCGCCGCGGCCGTTTTTGCAACATTCGCACGGCGCAACGGCGCGAATTGTTACAGCGACGCGGCAGCGGGAGCGGAACCGGGCATGAATCATCACCGCTCATCAACCGGGCGTGAACGACCTGAGAAAAGCCGATATCCCTGTCCATCTTTTGCGACAACGACACCACACACCCGGGAAAGACTGGACATGATCGAAATGACCGATACACCACGTGTTTCAGGCGGACTGGCGAAACGCCTGCCGCTCATCGCGATCCTGGCGGTTGCGGCGATCGGCGCGTTCACTCTTCGGGACTACCTGAGTTTCGAGGCGCTGGCCCATAACCGCGAGGCGCTTCTTGCCTTCCGCGATTCGAACTACCTGCTGACGGTGGTTGCCTTCGTCGCCGCCTACGTCGGCATCGTCGCCTTCTCGCTTCCGGGCGCCACGGTGGCGACCCTGACGGGCGGGTTCCTGTTCGCCACCTTTCCCGGCGCGCTGATCAACATCATCGGCGCCACGGTCGGCGCGACGATCATCTTCCTCGCCGCGCGCTGGGGTCTGGGCGAGAAGCTGGCGGCAAAGATGGAATCCTCCGATGGCGCGGTGAGGAAGATCAAGGACGGGATCGACGAGAACCAGTGGTCGATGCTGTTCCTGATCCGGCTTGTCCCTGCCGTCCCGTTCTTCGTGGCCAACCTCGTGCCTGCACTTGTGGGGGTTCCGCTGCACCGGTTCGTTATCTCGACCTTCCTCGGGATCATTCCGGGCGCTGTCGTCTATACGTCGGTCGGCGCCGGGCTGGGCGAGGTTTTCGCCAGGGGCGAGACCCCGGATCTCGGCATCATTTTCGAGCCGCATATCCTGCTGCCGATCCTCGGGCTTTGCGTTCTTGCCGCACTTCCCATCGTTCTCAAGGCCGTGCGCGGCAAGAAAGGTCGCTGATCCATGACACGTATCAAGACGGATATCCTTGTGATCGGTGCAGGTTCCGGCGGGCTTTCGGTCGCCGCGGGCGCGGTGCAGATGGGCGCAAAGGTGGTGCTTCTCGAAGGCCACAAGATGGGCGGTGACTGCCTGAACTTCGGGTGCGTGCCGTCGAAGGCACTGATCGCGGCGGGCAAGCAGGCACACGCGATGCGGACCGGAGAAAGGTACGGCGTCAGTCCGGTGATGCCGCAGATCGACTATTCCGCAGCCAAGGATCACGTTCACCGGGTGATCGAGACGATTGCGCCGGTCGACAGCCAGGAACGCTTCGAGGGTCTTGGCGTGCATGTCATCCGCGAGGTCGGGCGCTTCATCTCGCCGACCGAGGTTCAGGCGGGCGACACGGTGATCGAGGCGCGGCGCATCGTGATCGCGACCGGTTCGGGGCCTCTCGTTCCGCCGATTCCGGGCATCGGCGACGTCACATACTACACCAACGAAAACATCTTCGATCTGCGCGAGAAGCCAGAGCACCTTCTGGTCATCGGCGGCGGTCCGATCGGGATCGAAATGGCGCAGGCGCATGTCCGGCTTGGTTCCAGGGTCACCGTGATCGAGGGGCTGAAGGCGCTGGGCAAAGATGACCCCGAGGCCGCGGCGATCGTGCTGGACAAGCTGCGCGCCGAGGGCATCGAGATCGTCGAGGACGCCAAGGCCGTGAAGATAAGCCAGGCGGAGGGCCGGATCACGGTCGAGACCTCGAACGGCACGTTTACCGGCTCGCATCTTCTGATGGCGGTCGGGCGCAAGGTGAACATCGACAAGCTGGACCTCGAGAAAGGCAACGTCGCCCATGACCGCGCCGTGAAGGTCGGCGCGGACCTGCGGTCGGTCACCAACAAGCGCGTCTACGCCGTCGGCGACGCGGCCGGTGGTCTTCAGTTCACCCATGTCGCGGGCTATCATGCGGGGGTCATCATCCGCTCGATGCTGTTCGGCCTGCCGTCGAAGTCGAAGACGTCGCATATTCCCTGGGTCACCTACACCGACCCCGAACTGGCACAGGTCGGTCTGACCGAAGCCCAGGCGAAGAAAGAGCACGGCAGCCATGCCGTCACCGTCGCCAGGTTCGACATTCACGAGAACGACCGCGCAATCGCCGAAGGAAAGACCACAGGGTTCATCAAGGTCATGGTCGTCAGGGGCCGGCCGGTCGGCGCGACCATCGTCGGCGCTCAGGCGGGAGAACTGGTCGGGATCTGGGCTCTGGCCATTGCCAACCGGCTCAAGATGACGGCGATCGCAAACACGGTCCTGCCCTACCCGACGCTGGGCGAAATCAACAAGCGGGCGGCAGGGGCCTATTTCTCGCCCAAGCTTTTTGCTAATCCTACCGTCAAAAAGGTGGTTGGCTTCGTTCAACGGTATATTCCGTGAGGCCCTGACAGAGGCAGCATGTTCCTGAACTCGCTCTCCGGTCGTTTTCTTGCGCTCACGATCCTGTTCGTGATGCTGGCGGAGATTTTCATCTTCGTACCCTCGATCGCGCGCTTCCGGCAGGACTACATGATCAACCGGCTGGAGCGGGCGCAGATCGCGTCGCTGTCGCTTCTGGCCAACGACATGATCGACACCGAGCTGGAGAAAGAGCTTCTGAAGAACGCCGGGGTGTTCAACGTGGTGCTCCGCCGCGACGAGGTGCGGCAGCTGGTGCTGTCCTCTGACATGCCTTCGCCGATTGCCGCCACCTACGACCTGCGTGACCCGTCACCCGGCTCGTTGATCTTCGATGCGATGGCCCAGCTGGTGAACCCGAACTCTGAAGTGGTGCGCGTGATCGGCAACCCGGTACAGGACGCGGGGCTGCTGATCGAGGTCACGATGCCGACTGCACCGCTGCGCACGGCGATGATCGACTATGGGTTGCGCATCCTGCTGCTCTCGGCGGTGATCTCGGCCTTCACGGCGACGCTGCTCTTCTTCGCGGTGCGTGCGCTTCTGGTGAAACCGATCAAGGGCGTGGTCCAGGCGATGAAGTCCTATGCCACGGCACCCGATGACGCCCGGCGGATCATTCAGCCGAAGGCAAGCGTGCGCGAACTGAACGAGGCGGAACATGCGCTGAAGTCCATGCAGACGGACCTGACCTCGATGCTGAAGCAGCGGGAGCGTCTGGCGGCTCTTGGCAGCGCGGTGGCCAAGGTAAGCCATGACCTGCGCAACATCCTCACCTCCGCCCAGCTGTTCGCCGACCGGATCGACAGCTCGGGCGATCCCGTGGTTGCCCGGATGGCGCCGAAGCTGATGAACTCGATCAGCCGTGCCGTCAACCTCTGCGAAACGACGCTGGCGTTCGGCAAGGCGGAAGAGCCCGCTCCGACCCTGGGCATCGTCAACCTGTCGCGCATCGCGCAGGACGTGATCGAAAGCGAACAATTGGCCGTCGATAGCAAGGGCATCACCTTCGAGGACGATGTGCCGCCGGGACTTGCGGTGCGTGCGGACCCCGAGCAGCTTTATCGCATCCTGTCGAACCTCGTCCGTAACGCCCGTCAGGCGATCTCCGCCTCGAAGACATCCGGCACGATCCAGATCGCCGCCGGGGAAGACGACCGATCCTGGTGGATCCGCGTGACAGATACCGGACCGGGGCTGCCGCCAAAGGCTCAGGAACACCTGTTCACGCCGTTCCAGGGTGGTGCTCGCAAGGGGGGCGCGGGACTTGGCCTCGCCATCGCCGCCGAGCTGACGCGCGGCCACGGCGGTGTACTTGCCCTCACCAGGACAGGGGCCAACGGCACGATCTTCACGATTACCCTGCCCAAATCCGTGATCGAAACGGGCAAGGCCGCCGAGTAGGCGAAGACGCGCCATTTTTCTCCGATATTGTAGAATGTCCGGTTGGCCACTACTATCTCGAGTGTCAAAATGATTTGTTAGGTAGTATATTTCAGACATAACAAAGGGACGACGCATCTGACTGATCGTTCCTAGGACCTTGAGGCTCTCGATGCTGGGAAAGACTTCATTCATGAAATCAACTGCTTTGGTTATCGCCTTCGCGGGTGCCTGTGCCATGTCCGGTGCAGCTGTCGCCGGTGGGTATGGAACCGCAGGAGTGCGGGACGCTTCGGTGTCCCAATCCGCAACCGCCGAAGCGACCATTTGGTGCCCGAGGCTGGAGGCCGACATACCTCTCAGGCTTCAGGAACAGATGGACTGCGGTCAGTCTGTTGCCGGGGTCGCTCCGACCGAACCGCGCGGCTTTTTCTCGTCGTTCCGCCACGTGCCGCGGAACAACCGGCCAATCGACCGGGATGTCACCGAGAACGTGCCGAACCCGAGAGAACCGTCCACTCCGCAAGATCCGGGTACGGCGTTTGTCGGCAAGTGGGATCGCCTGGACGAACTGAACGTGACCCCCGGCAATTACCAGGACCAGAGCCCCGAGTTTCGCGGGTCGGTCAACGACTACATCTCGGAGAACGGCCGCGATGCGGACTGGTCGGGTTTCCAGGGGAACTGAGCGCCGGTCGCGGGTTCGGCATGTCAGGCCGGTCGGGAGAGCCTGCGCTCTCCGGCGCCTGACGGATCGCGCATCAGGCTGCATTGAGGGAAATCCGCCCTTGCAATGGCCTTCGGCGACGGCTAAATCCCCACCACCCGCGCGCTGGTAGCTCAGTTGGATAGAGTACTTGACTACGAATCAAGGGGTCGGGGGTTCGAATCCTCCCCAGCGCGCCAATTTACACAACAATTACAGTGGCTTACGGTAGGACCACCGTGCGCTCCCGGCGGCTTTCTGTGTCGTGCTAGCGATATGCTAGCCGCGGTGCGCGAGTCGCAGGGAATACACACTGTGCACTCGCAGCGAACGGCAGCTTTGAGCCCAAACTACCTGATGCGGCAGTCTGCACCGGTGCCCGCAATAGAGATCAAAACCGACGTTTGTACAGTTGATCATTCCCCATTGATCCGGTGAACGCGCTGGGGCCACTCAGGGTTGTTTATATCACACTCTAATCCAGTGGTAGGCCGACATAGTTTTCGGCAATGGCGCGGGACGCTGTTTCAGATGACGAAAGGTAATCGAACTCCGCTCGCTGCATCCGTTTCTCGAAGGGTGAATTCTCGGGGAACTGATGCATCAGCGTCGACAGCTGCCAGGAAAAGCGCTCAACCTTCCAAACCCGTCGCAACGCCGTTTCGGAAAAGGTGTCGATATGACAATCGTTTTGATCGTTGTAGTGGGCGATCAACGCGCGGGACAGAATGCGGATATCGGCAGCGGCAAGGTTCAGTCCCTTGGCGCCCGTGGGGGGCACGATATGAGCGGAATCGCCGGCCAGGAAAAGGTTCCCGTAACGCATCGGCTCAGCCACGAAA
>CAZRNL010000152.1:0-7223 GCA_964601395.1 uncultured Silicimonas sp.
TAGTCCGGCGTCCAACCGAAATCGGCGGGATAGATGTCGGTTGTCAGCCGTTCTTCGTAACCGTGAAGCTGGTCCGGGCCGACGAAGTGCATCTTGCCCGAGAGCGTGGTCTGGTAGCCTGCGCGCCGGAGGTGATGGGCAAAGGTCGGAACGGAGGCAGGGAATTCGGCGGCGTTGTCATAAATGCCGGTGCGCGAAGGCAGCATCGACGACATGAAACCACCGCGTCCGGGCGCGCAAAGCGGCGAGGCGGTGTAGGCGTTCGAAAATCGTGCCGATCGCTCTGCGAGCGCCTTCAGGTTCGGCGCGTGGAGCCATGGGGCCGGACCATCGGGAAAGAACGTTCCCGCCAACTGGTCGACCATCAGAATCAGGATATTCGGCTGCGTCATCCCGGTCTCTCCGCCGCTTTTCGGCAGAGAGCATCCTATCCCCGGAGCGGGGTCAATCCTGATTGCGAGCCTTTATTTGCCGATCTCTATCAGTTTCGGCAAGGCGGGTGTTTCAGGTACGACCTCTGCCACTTCCTCTTCTATCCGACCAATGAAGGGAACCGACTGGCCACGAACGTAGAGCGAGCCGGGATCGGTCGCGGCGATCACGGCTTCCGCCCAGGCGGGCGAGAACGCCAGGCCAAAAAGTCCTGGAGCTTTGTGAACCATGTTGTGCATGGTCGTAGCCACAAGGATCACGCCGGCGAACTGGACAAACTTGTACTTGGTCCCTTTCCACGGCAGCAGGAAGAATACCACGAAAGACAGAATCAGCGCGCCGCCGGTTTCAAGCGCCAGCGTCAGGTCCGGACTGTCGGATATCAGCGCCTGCCCAAAGAAATGAAACCGGACGATCCGGAATAGGACGACAGACAAGGCGCCGACCAAGATCGCCGTAACATAGCTGGCCGGACCTGCGGCGTTCTCTTTCCAATCGGGAAGGACGTCGATTTCGGGCAGTTCCGCCTCGATCGGCGCGCGCCGCTCGGCGACGCGGTTCAGGCGCTGCTGAAACGCGGAATTGGGGGTAGACGACGGCGGACTGCTCATCTCGGGATACTCCGGTTGACGTCGCGAATGTCGGTCCGGAAATTGGCAAAATAACGGCAAACTGCCGATGAATTCGTGTGTTTGCGCCCCGTATTCTTTGGATTTGACGAGATTCCTCTAAGGTCGCGGAATGTCGCCCACTTTTTTTGGCTGGTCATAGCCGCGCTGCACTGCCGGGCGGTCGGCTATGCGGAGGTACCAGTCGAGTACATTCGGGTACGCTTTGAGGTCAACCTCTTGCCATTCGTAGCGACTGATCCATGGCCACGTGGCGATGTCGGCGATGGAATAGTCGCCGGCGATGAAATTGCGCCCGGCAAGCCTGCGCTCGAGAACGCCGTAGAGGCGCAGCGCTTCCTTGGCATAGCGTTCCTCGGCGTATTCACTTTTTCCCTTATTGTTGCGCAGGAAGTGGTGCGCCTGGCCAAGCATCGGGCCGACGCCCCCCATCTGCCACATCAGCCATTCGATGGTTTCCCATCGGTTGCCCAGAAGCCTCCCTTCGCGCTCAGCCAGCCACATCAGGATTGCACCGGATTCCATCAGGTGAAATCCGGTCTCGCGCTCGACGATGGCCGGAATGCGATTGTTGGGCGAGATTGCAAGGAACTCGGGAGTGAACTGTTCGCCTGCGGAGATATCGACGGCATGGGACTCATATGCGAGCCCCAGTTCTTCGAGGCAAATCGAGACTTTCCGTCCATTGGGCGTCGTCCAGGTGTAGAGATCGATCATGGGTTTTTCACTTCTGCTCTGCGGTTCAACATGGCCTCCCGTAGCGTGATGAACGTGGCCGAGGCAAGAATGACCGTGCCGCCGAAGACGACCCAGGCATCTGCGGGCTCGCCAAACACGATCGCGCCCAACAGGACCGACCAAATCAGCTGGAGGAATGTCACGGGTTGGGTCACCGCAACGGGCGCGGCGGCAAACGCGCGGGTCATCGTGTAATGCCCGAGCGTGGCGAAGACGGCGACCAGAAAGATCCAGCCAAGTTCCGCAAATGTGGGTGTCTGCCAGACAGCGACGGCGAAGGGCAACAGGCCGATGGTTACGGTGACAGAGAGCATACCCACGACGGCAAGCGCGGATACCTCATCGGCCAGACGTTTCGCGGTCAGGTAGCTGACGCCGAAGAAAATGGCTGTCCCGAGCATCGCGATATGGCCGTCAGTGATTTCCCGGAACCCGGGTCGCAAGATGATCAATGCTCCCGCGAAGGCAAAGAGAATTGCCATGATGCGCCGCATCGCCAGTTTCTCGCCAAGAAACACGGCCGCACCGAGGGTGATATAGATCGGTGTCATGTAGTTCATCGCAGTTACCTCGGCGATGGTGATCCGGGTCATCGCGTAGAACCAGAGTATGACCCCGAAGGTATGGGCCACGCCGCGCATCCCGAAGAGACGAAGCTGGCGCGGTGTCAGCTTCGCGCTCCGCATCGGGCCAATCATTGGAAGGACGAAGACGAGGCCAAGCGCATATCGCAGAAACGCCGATTCGGCGGCCGGAAGATCCTGCGCGCCGTGCTTCACAATGGCGGTCACGGCGACGAAGGAGAGGCCCGTCAACAGCATCCAGAGTACGCCGGCGACAGGTCGGTTACTGCGGTGCTGAGGAAGTGGAGCGGGAAACTCGGCCATTGGGTCTCTATGCGACGCGAACCGGGAAGGCTCAAGCCAAGATCAGCGTCGCCGCAATCGTCCACATCAGAAGGGCGATCAGTGAATCCAAGACTCGCCAAGCCAATGGATTGGCGAAGACAGGCTGAAGTAGGACCGCGCCGTAGCCGAGCGCGACGAAAAACACTGTCGACGCCGTCAGGGCTCCCGCACCGAATAACCAGCGTTGGCTCTCATAGGTATGTGCGACGGCTCCAATCAGAACGACGGTGTCGAGGTATACGTGCGGATTGAGCCATGTAATTGCCAGGCAGGTGAGGATGGCGTTCCGCAGCGACTGCCCGGTGCCATTCCGCGAGATAAGGGCCTCGGACGTGGTGAGTGCGCGCTTCAGGCTGAGCGCGCCGTAGGCCGCGAGGAACAGCGCACCTCCCCACCTCGCGATACTATCGAGCATCGGAAAGCTGTGGCTTAGGGCGCCAAACCCGGCAACTCCAACTCCAATCAGGATCGCCTCGGACAAGATACAGGTCGCGACGATGGCGGCGACATGCTCGCGCCGGATGCCGTGCCGAAGCACAAAGGCATTCTGGGCACCAATAGCGAGTATGAGAGAAAGGCTGAGACCGAAACCGGAGAAAAAGGCCAACATCCGGTGCGAGGTGATCTATCCGAAGAGGATAGTCAAACGGATCCCGCCGTGCCAAGTCGTCACGCGCCTTTTCGGTCCCGACCGAGGGAGATCAGAGCCGAGATCATCGCGGCGGCGAAGGCCGTGATCGCAATCCAGCCGAGATGCCAGAAACGTCCTGCAAGTGCGTCGTCGGCAAACGAAGCCGCGAAACGTTCCTTGGCCAGCGACGCGACCGCGAACGCGACAGTCAGCCCGATGAGGAACACCAGGACCTGGAGGGAGCGCCGGAGGCCGAAGGCCCAACCCAGGAGCGCAAGTAAAAGGCCTATGGGAACTCCGATCCACGCCACGCTGACGGACCAGTATGGATGCGCACCAAGCGCGGTCGTCAGACCAAGATACGCGGCGGCAATGACGCTTATCGCTGCAATCAGGTAGGGAAGCATTGAATTCAATCGTGTCATAACTTCAAACCAAACTTGGGACCGACGCTCATCATTGTGAGATAAAGGCCGATGGTCAACGCGCATCCGATCGCAAGCGCACCCCAGAAACTCCAGCCTTTCCCCAATAGGGCGGGAATAACGAGAAACATCGGCAGCGAAGGCAGGACGTACCAGAATGTCGCCTGCAGATGATGCGCCATGTTCTCGACATCCGGCTTGTCGCGCCAGAGCCAGACAGCACCAAGAATGGACACCAGTGGAAGCGATGCGATCAGCGCTCCAAATCCCGGGCTGCGCCGGGCTACCTCTGAGATGATCGCAATCAGAATACCCGAGAGCGCTGCTTTCAGGACGAAGTAACTCATGCGGGAAAGATTACAGGGGTTTGCGCATTCTGCACAGGCTTGTGTTAGTCAAACTGTCTCCCGTTCGCCGAAAATTTACCGTCAGGATTCCTGTGCCGGCCCAGGCCCAGCAGCTCTGAAGCGAGTCCCCGCCGCCTGCCGGTTTGTTCAATAACAGCGCATTCGGGCTTGTGCGGGCCGCGCCCCGGCCTGAAGGATGGCGCGACAGAAGGAGGGGCGAGATGGAGCTACTATTGATCGGCGTGCTTATGGGCATCGGTGGGACCGCGGCTATGGATGCCTGGGCTTTGGTGCTGAGCCGGTTTGCGGGCCAAACGTTTCCCAACTGGGCAATGCCTGGCCGCTGGCTGGCGCATGTGGGCCGGGGCCAGGTTTGGCACGACAGCATCGGCACGGCGGAGGAAGTTCCGGGCGAGCTGAAGTTGGGCTGGGCTTTCCACTACGGTGTGGGCATCGTCTACGGTATCGTCTTTCTCTTGTTGGCGGGCAGCGACTGGCTTGCGGAGCCAGTGTTCTTTCCACTCTGGATCTTTTCGATCGTGACGATTGCAGCGGGATGGTTCCTGCTTCAGCCGGGTATGGGTCTCGGCTGGGCGGCTGCGAAGACGCCGAACCCCTGGAAAGTGCGGATCATGGGGCTGATCGCCCATACGATGTTTGCCTTGGGAATGTGGGCTGTAGCTGTGATGCAGGGCTGAATACACGGCGTGCGACGCACGTTCCGTGTCTCTGTTGTCACCATAGGGCACAAAAAAAGGTGCGCGAGACCGCGCACCTTCGATAGCGTCAGCAGATGCCTGGATCAGGCGAGCTGCAGGTTGACTGCCGACTCGCGACCATCACGGCCGGCTTCGATGTCGTACGTCACTTTCTGGTCGTCATTCAGACCGGAAAGGCCCGAACGCTCAACAGCAGAAATGTGGACGAAGACGTCCTTGCCACCGGTTTCCGGTGCGATAAAGCCGAAGCCTTTGGTAGAATTGAACCACTTTACGGTGCCTTTGGCCATCGTAAGGTCTCCTATAGAAAGTGCTGCCCGCAGGGTGCGGCAGCCTGGCTTGGTCGGTCCGGATCGAGAGAACTGACAGCCGTGCTAGGGAGACAGTGGTCGATGTAGAGTAACTTTCGCACGCCGCATATGGCGTATATCGAGGAATAATGCAAGGCATTTCCATTAAAAGCACGCCTTGCGCATGAATCGGCGTATCAATACATATACTTTTACGAATGTATAAGGAACTCAACGATGGCCGGAGTGAAGCTGGCGTGCCTGGAATGTGGGCAGGGCAACCGGGTGCCCGAAGAGAAGCTGTCACAGGAGCCGAAATGCGGCACCTGCGGCGCAAAGCTGATGCCCGAGAAGCCTGTTGCGGTGTCGATGGACGTGCTGATGAAGGCCGAGCGTCTGGACGAGTTGCCGCTGGTGGTCGACTTCTGGGCTGCGTGGTGCGGACCCTGCCGTGCGATGGCGCCCGAGTTCGCCAAGGCCGCAAACCACCTTCGGGGGCGGGCGCGATTCGTGAAGCTCGATACCGAGGCCTATCCGAAAGCCGGGACGCGCTACGGGATCAAGGGAATACCGCTCCTGGTGAAGTTCAGGAACGGGCGTGAAGTGGCGCGGCAGGCTGGGGTAATGCCGGCTGTGTCGATCATGAACTGGGTGGGCTAGAAGCCGGCCCCCCTGATTCGGCCTTTCGGCATCGCCCCCCGGGGTCCAGGAAGACGCCGCACGAATGTGTGGCGCGCCCTGACGGCTGCGATGAACCCTCAGTTCCGGTCTCCGGAAATTGTGGGAACATGGGGCAGCTACAGGTGTTTACTCCTCGAACGACGAAAAGCGAAGTAACCGATTGGAGGCAACATGACCTTTTCGAACGGAATTCAAGGAGCGACCGCGATTGGCGCGGTTCTGGCGCTGACAGCGATGCCGGTGAGCGCCCAGATGGCGGGCGGCGTGACGGCAAGCGACCTTGGCGTCGACCTGCAGTACGAAGCGCCGGAAGCGCAACAGGCAGAGGCCGGCGAGGATACCCAAAGCGCTCAGGCCGGCGACGGCACATCGGGCGACGGCTTGGAGCCGCCGCGCCAGCCGATGGTGAGCGAGGGCGATTTCACCGAGGAACAGCTCGCGGCTTTCGTGGCCGCAGCGCTGGACGTGCGGGAGGTGCGTGACACCTATGCGCAGCAGATCTCGACGGCCGAGGACGAGGCCGCGGCCCAGGCGCTGGTTGCCGAGGCTCAGGCCGAGATGGTCGCCGCCATCGAGAACGCCGACGACATCACGCTGGAGGAATATTCGGAAATCGGGAACGCGGCCCAGGAAGATCCGGCCTTGGCAAAACGCCTGACCGCGATGTTCCGCGCCGAACTCGGTCTGCCGGAAGAGGGGGCCGAGGACCAGTCCTAACGAGTGGCGTTGAACGAGTGAAAAGGGAGGGCGCGTCCGATGGGGCGCGTCCTTTCTGCTTGTCCGGGTGCGACGTCCATGCTGGCGGTGAGGGCCGGGGCCGGTCTAGGGTCGGCGCGTCAAACGATGGTCGGAGGAGCGATGAGCCATTTCCTGAGGATGACGCCGGAAGGCGCGGCGGAGGAGGGCGCGCCCGCGCCCGAAAGGGTGATCTCGGGCGATCCGAGGTTCCGGACCTGGAACCTCGAGGAGCGGGACGGGCTGTACGCCGGTATCTGGGAGGGTACGCCGGGGACATGGGCGATATCCTACGACGAATGGGAATATTGCCGCATCCTGTCGGGCCGCTCGGTCATCATGTCCGAGACGGGCGAGCGGTTCGAGGTCGGGCCGGGCGACGGCTTCGTGCTGCGTCCGGGGTTCAAGGGGACCTGGGAGGTCCTGGAGACGACCCGGAAGGAGTATGTGGTGCGGGTGTGAGGCCCGGCCGCTATTCCGCCAGAAGTTTCTTCCGCGCGGCGTAATCCTCGGCGTCGATCTCGCCCTTGGCGAAACGCATGTCCAGCTCGGCACGGGCGCGGGACTTGCCGGGGCCGTGATCGCCCTCGTTCTTGCGGACGAACCAGATGACGCCCGCGACGATCAGGCCGAGGACGATCAGCCAGAGGACCGGGCCGAACATCATGCCGACACCCATCATTGGCCA